>JAZDLJ010000453.1:0-2236 GCA_043802115.1 bacterium
AGTATAACTTTTTGAATTGAGTGCAGCTTTATTTAGCAGTTTTTTCGTATCCTTTTCAAATTTTATGATAACCAAATCCACTCATTTAAAAAATTTATTTTAATCTATTCACAGCATAATTCTAATTAAAGAAAGGAGAATTAAAATGGCATTTACAGGAATACAGATTTTTAAATATTTACCAAAAAAGAATTGTGGAGAATGTAAACACCCAACATGCCTAGCCTTTGCCATGAAATTAGCTGCCTCTCAGGCGAAACTAGAGGCTTGTCCTTACGTCTCTGAGGAAGGAAAGGCAGTGTTAGCTGAGGCTTCTGCCCCACCAATTAGATTGGTTAAGATAGGTCAAGGGGATTTTAGTCATGAGGTCGGAGAAGAGACGGTTCTCTTTAGGCATGATAAGAAATTTTTTCATACCCCAGGTTTTGCCCTTCATATAGATGACTCTTTAGGTGATGATGAGATTAACAGTAAACTTAAAGTAGTAGAAGATTCGAGTATTGAGAGGATTGGCCAGATATTAACCGTAAAATTAATTTGTATTAATAATAAATCAAATGATGCTAAGAGGTTTCAGGAAGTAGTTAAAAATGTGTGTAGTAATACAAAAAGGTCTTTAATCCTAAAAAGCCTTAGCCCTGAAGTTATTAAAGCTGGGTTAGAGGCTTGTATTGGAAGTAACCCTTTGATCTATGCAGCCAATGACCAGAATTATCAGCAGATGTCAGAACTAGCGAAAGAATATAAATGTCCATTAGTAGTCAAGGGGGATGGTGACCTTGATAAGCTTAGTGCCTTAGTAGAAAAGATAGTAGCCTTAGGAGTTAAAGATATCGTTTTGGATTCAGGCGATAACACGACCAAAGGGCTTATTGAAAAAAATACTCTGATCAGACGGGCGGCGATTAAAAAGGGTTTTAAATCATTAGGATATCCTACAATTACCTTTCCTGGAGAAGGGCAATCAGACCCACTTATAGAGACAGTCAAGGCTGGTATAGGAGTGGCTAAGTATGCAGGTATTATTGTCCTTAATGATATAGCAAAAGGGAAAATGCTTCCATTGTTCACCCTTATGCAGAACATCTATACTGATCCACAGCAACCAATGCAGGTCGAAGAGAATATCTACAAGATCGGAGAGCCCACAGTAAATTCGCCAGTTCTAGTAACTACCAATTTTTCTTTAACCTATTTTATTGTTATGGGTGAGATAGAGAGTAGTAAGATACCTTCCTGGTTGTTGATTGTTGATGCTGAAGGGATGTCTGTTCTTACTGCCTGGGCAGCGGATAAATTTAATGCCCCTAAGGTTGCCAAGATGGTTAATAAATGCGGTATTTTGGATAAGGTCTCGCACCGAAATTTGATCATCCCAGGTTATGTCTCGATTCTTTCAGGGGAGATTCAAGAGGAACTGCCGGATTGGAAGATAGTGGTTGGGCCTAGGGAGGCGAATAATATACCTGTTTTTCTAAAGGGGCTTGATACTTAGAACTTGAATAAAGTAGTTTTTTTACTTTATTCAAGTTCCAAGTGTTGTTTTTTTGGTTTTAACGTTAATCTGAAAGATACTTACTTTCTGATAAGTAAGGAGGTATAAATGAGTAAAGAGGTGTTAGTCTTAGAAGACAACGTATTGGATAATTTCGAGAAGCTATCCCAACAACATCAGGAAGAGGTAGTTGATTTTATTATCTATTTAAAAGTGAGAGAAGAACTTGAGTCAACCAAGGAGATTATTAACGATAAAGAGTTGTTTAATAGTATTATGAAGGGTGAAGAAGAATTTAGAACAGATCATTTTAAAAGATGGTCTGAGGTTAGAGAAGATGTATGAGGTACTTATATCGTATCCATTCAGACCCCTCACTTGTCATCTCGAACAAAGCGAGAAGTTTTTTCTTGTAAAACTGATTAAATCAGCGAGGTAAATTTTTGAGCTTCACTCGAAAGTGACAAAAAAGAAGGGGGAGTGAACGATTACCTTATATCGAATGAGGCAGAGAAGTATTATAAAAGGCTAGACAAAAATACTAAACAAAAAATTAATAAAGGAATAGATACTCTCGGTACTAATCCATTAACAGGAACGAATAGACATCTTTCCAAAATAATCTTGCGGGTGAGAAGACAAAAATCTTTGCTTCGTTCGTTGGAGTAGTCTTTTTGAATTTTCTAAGCTTGCTTCCCTAAATTGCCTAACTCGCTCCGCTCAAACAGAGGCAATTTTACG
>JAZDLJ010000454.1:0-9062 GCA_043802115.1 bacterium
GTAAAATTGCCTCTGTTTGAGCAAAGCGAGTTAGGCAATTTAGGGAAGCAAGCTTAGAAAATTCAAAAAGGCTACTTCAACGAACGAAGCAAATATTTTTGTCTTCTTACACCCTGCAAAATTATTTTGGAAAGATGTCTACTACTCCAACTTAGGTTTTTGCAAGTGATTGTGTTAGTTAAAACCAGTATGTTAAGGCACTGAGGCATAAAGTTTTTAAGCTTTTTTTATTTTTTCCCTTTGTGCCTCTGTACCTTTGCTACTTTGTGCCTAAACAGCTAGTTACAAAACTAACCTGCATTACCTCAGAAAAACCTAACTTGGAGTAGTATATTAAGCTCTTTAACTTTTTATAATTATATGGGAGAGTTTAAAAATTTACAAGGGGTAATTTTTTGAGGTTCATCTTACCCAGAAATCGATCTCAGGTGTTTTATATGTCTCCATATTGTTTAGTAAAGTTATTTTAGCCTGAAATTTATGAGTCCCTTTTTGGGGTAGCCATAAGTATTGGTTAATATCTATCCCTGTTGTTGCAAGTAGACTACGATCAAGTAACCATTCAATTTTTTCAATTGGATATCGTGATTCAACTTTAAAAGGAAATCTCTCTAAATCATCTGGAATCCTTGGATCTAGAGCCAGATGGAGATTTTGTACAGGTTGAATCATTTTAACTACCTGCTTTTCTTTCTTTATATCATTTTTTTGAAAAGAATTATTTGCGATTACTACATGTTCATTTGGTTGTAGATCTAAAGCTGGTTCTAAGTCATCTTTATTACCTGTGATCCATTCTTTATAAATATAAGGTAAATGAGTTGTAAGGGGATGACCTTCCTTTTGGTGCCAGTTACATGTATCAGTGGGAGTTTCTTCTTTTTTATACCACTCTGTTATTATTTGAGGACATGAAGGAGAAACTAATTTTCCTGATAAGGCGCAAATATCTCTTGATACAAGTGTGCGATTAAAATAGAGTGGCTGAGTTTCTTTATGCTTGTTTAATTCATTAAATACAGCTCTTAAGATAAGGGCTGGACCACGAGAGCCTGTTATCTCAACAGTGGGATCATAGTTAAGATTTCCCATCCATACCCCAATTGTATATTTATAATTAAAACCCACTGCCCAGGAATCACGATAATCCGTAGATGTCCCTGTCTTTACTGCGGTCTGCACTGGGAAATTTAATATCCCTGACTCCCCAAATTCTAAGGTGTGGGCATAAGGATCTGCCAGGATATTGGCAATAAGTGAGCATGCTTCACTTGATAAAATTTTTTTTGTTGGCTCACTTTTGTTATGGTCAGAAAGAAAGAATTTTGGTGTATAATGCGTGCCACCCCTGGCTAACACACTATAGGCATTAACCAACTCAAAAAGCGATACTTCACCATTTCCTAAGGCGAGTCCTACACCATAATAAGCTGGCCTTTCATTAAGGCTTTGAAAACCTAATTCATGGAGTAAATCCAGAAATTGGGGAACCCCCACCTGGTAAATTGTTCTAATTGCTGGAATATTTAACGAATTACCTAAGGCACAGCGTAGGCGTATTGGGCCATAATTGGATTTACTATAGTTTGTGAAGGAATGGAGGCCATTCCCAATAGGTTGAACAATTGGTATATCAGGAATGATTGTTGAGGTAGTTAAACCTTTTTCCAGGGCAAGTGCGTAAAGAAAAGGTTTAAGGGTTGAGCCAGGTTGTCGCAAGGCCAGGATGGTATCTATTTGACTCCCTGTTTTGGAGGAAAAGAAATCATCTCCATTTACCCAGGCTAGAATTTCATCTGTCTGGTGATCGAGGACTAGGATTGCCCCATTATTGACCTCTTGGCGTTTTAATTTTTTTAATGTCTCTTTTAATAAATAGTATAGTTTGGTTTGGAGGTTGCTATCTATAGTTGTAATTAATTGTGATCTGGAGGTAATCTCTTTTTTGAAATTTTTTTTTAAATATTGGATAAAATGCGGGGCGCCAACCCTTGGCCCAATCATTGATAAACCTAGATTTGTTTTCAATAAAGAGATTTCTTTTATCTTATCTCCTGAGATAAGTCTTTTTTCTTTCATAACCTGAGCAAGCTGAATTATCCTTTTTTCTAATTCCTTTTTATTCTTATTATTACTAAAAAAGGAAGGCGCTCTTACCATAATAGCCAGCCCTATCATTTCCTGTATATTTAAGGTGTCCAGGGTCCTTCCAAAATAAAAGTTAGATGCCTGACTAACTCCACGGCATTGATGTGAAAAAGGGACCTGATTAAGGTAGAATTCTAAGATATCAGCCTTAGTAAATTTTTTTTCTAAGAGATAGGCCTCGATTGTCTCGATCCAGCGGGTATAGAAGGTTCGTGGCCTGGGATGAATTATTCTAATACATTGCTCTGTAATAGTACTAGCTCCCCTAACTATCTTACACGCCTTGATATTGGCAATAATCGCCATTCCCCTGGCTAGCCAATCGAGGCCATGATGATCATAAAAACGTCTATCCTCTGCTAAGATAAAAGCGTTTGACAGAATTTCAGGTATCTTCCAGAGGGGGAGGGGGGTATGATTTAATGTATTTTGTTTAGTAAAGGATAGTTGATATCCAGACCTGTCCAGGACATTGGCATAGATTGGACCATTCTTAATGTTTGTTAGGGTCTTAGGGAGAGGTTTTATGGAGAATATGAATGTAGAGATAGTGAACATAACAAGGGTAATAAATAATATGCAGAGGATATAAAGTGGCCATTTTAGGTGTTTCATCTGAAAGTTTCGTTCGTAGTTCTTGGTTCTTCTGACTTATTAGACATGTCAGATGCTTTAACATACTAAAGAATGTAAGGATGCCGTGAAGCTTAATCCCCCTTAAAAATTTGGTTCAATTTCAAACAGACCTGGCACCCCTTGACCAAAGACATCAGAGTCATACATCTCTTCAGCATGTAAAGGCATCGCATAAAATTCGCCTGGCGCAATTGCCTGAGCTAGATAGGTGAGATGATAATTACCTGCTGACAGATAATCAGAATAAAAACGGACAGAATGATGTAATAGCTCTTTATGATAGAAACTCCATCTGGAGTAGGCATAGGCATACCAATCACCATACTTATACCACCAGGATGAACCTGAATATAGCCCTGTATCTTTGTCTGCATCCACTATTGACGTTGTGGCCAGATCACGATTCACTGGCTCTAATCCTCCAGGTACAGGATCTGCCACAACTACAAAATTTCTTGCAGATGGAAGAGAGATAAATATCTCAACCCGTACTAACTCTCCCTGTTTAATCTTCATCAGAGACTCATTTAAGAGTATCCAATGCCCATCTCGCTCAACATAGTATTCACGATGTGCCTCAATCCCTGAATTAATCGGGTCTACCTTTAATTCAGCAGGAGAATAGAATAATCTGGCAGAATAATATAACCTTCCCGGGCCATCCTTAGTAAGTTTTACCTCTGCCTTTCTCCCTGGGTCGTTTTCCAGAATTGGCCGTTTAAGTTCCTCTGGGGTATCCCTAAAATCATCAAAACTTGCCTGGCCAAATTCCTTTTCATCCATAGAGGCTGTTACTGTATAATTTGGGATATCAGTATCGTATATCTTACTAAAAGTTGTCAGGGCATGCATACAAAAGACATTCTCCTGGGTGTTCTCCCAGTGGTCACGACTTTTGCGTGATTGGGTTATATAGCGAACAACCTTAAAGGCAGTGTCGGTCGGATTAAATGCATCAGCCTTTTGAGCAGTTGTTGCCTCGACAACTTGATTGACATTATCTTTAGCTTTTGAAGGATTAAATTTGATGACTCCTTCTTCCATGGAAAGGATCGCACTTAATACCGCTGCATTTGTTCGAATCTCAGAGGTCAGAATCCTGCCAAAATCTGCATTGCTCCCGATATCTTTTCCATAAATACTATCACTAAAGATTACCTTGCCTCCAGTCTCATTAGCATGTGCCATTATCATATGATAAACCTTTATCTGGATATCTTCTGTATCTTTAAGATAGGTCGCAGCCAGGAGATAATGGGCCTTACCAAAAAGGTCCATGTACTCAACATGGGGTAGGTATCTTTCCAGATCATCCGTATTAACCTTATTATTTTGGGCCAGGGCTGCTAAAGCCACTGCCCTTACAGTAGAAGACATCCCTTTTGTAAAGAACGAAGGAAAGGTATCTCTTCGTAACAGGTCTAAAAGATACTTATGTAAACTTTCTTCGATCTTAGGATCGGGATTATAACTATTCTCCTTTAACCAGTTAAAAGCTATAGCTGTGTAGGCGCTCAGATAAGGAGAGACATAGACATCGCCAGGGATATAATAACACATCCCGCCATTAGGTGCTTGGAAAGAAGGGGCATCAATAAGCATATCCTGGATAATCTCTTTTGCATCAGGCCATTCAAAAGACTTGGCAAGATAAGGTCTGAGATTTAAATAATGCATGGCCATAACACCCGTGGTAAGTCTTTGCTCCCAGCAGCTATAAGGATAAGCCCTTATATATCCAAAGGCTCCTTCTAAAGAACTAATAATTGCAGGGGAAACGACAACTGAGACTTTACCTGTGTCTGTACGCATATTCTTAGGAAATTCAAATCGTTCGGAGACCTTTTCTGCTGTAGTTGTCCCATAGGTTGCCGCTGCTTCAATGGCCTGTTTTTTATAAACTGGAAGATCAACTATTAAACCATCAGTATCAATTTCATCGCCTGCCGTAACTTTAAGGGTAATTTTCCCATCTTTTTTTACTTTAATAGGAAGATAAACCTTATTTCTAACATATGGTTCAGCCTTGATCTCCTGGATAAGCGGTTCAGCCTCAATCGTCTCACCTTCAGTGTTGATAGTTACTTTTAAATTACGAGTACTATCAGTCCTGTTCATAACAGTAAAGACCGCCTTGAATGAATCACCTTCAGTAACCTGATTAGGAAGGGCAGGGCGGATCTCGGTAAATTGGGTGGTTACAAAATGTGCCTGACCTAGCCCCATGAGGTCATCTTTGGTCATAGCCAGGGCAAGTACCCTCCAACCAGTCAGATTATCAGGTAAGTCAAAAGAGACAGATGCATTGCCATTTTCATCTGGATAGATCTTTGGATTCCAGTAACTAATAAATTTAAACAGACTGCGCATCTTAAAATCCAACCCGCCACCACCTCCACCACTATTGGCACCCTTTTTTTCATATTTTTGTCGACCAAGCAATTGGACAAGGAGATTATAATTTTCCATATCTAGTCCACAAAGTTTATAGAATCCCTTGTAAGGATCGTAATAATTTATCCCTCCCTGGATCAAGTCAAGTACAGCCTCATCAAGGACAACAACTGCAACCTCTGTTTGAGGGTGATTCTTATTAATATCTACGACATTGATACTCAGAGTAACCTTATCCCGTGGTTTGTAGACCTCTTTATCAGTTTTAGCGATAATCGTAAGCTGTTTATAGGGATCATTGACAATGATCTTCTGATAGCCTATCTTAAATGCAGGTTTTCCTAGATCAACATTATTTCCTTCAAGAGGTTTATCTACCCTGGGCGAATGGATAACCACAGAGAGATAAAAACCTGGGACATAATCAGGTTCAATCTCAAATTCAATGATTGGGGTATAGGTATCAAAAACCTGTGTCCATTTCTTCATAACTCCAAGACGTTCGATGGTAATTAATGCCTCAGCCCCGGGATAGGGGTTTTTCACCATAAACTTAGCTCGTTCATTGACCTTGTATTCCGCTTGAGCAGGGATTATTGTAAGTGAATTGTCATTTGGCATCTCCCAGAGGACATTTCCTTTACCTACAGCATACTTATAAAGGCTGCTTGAATGAGACAACCCTGCTGAATCTGTAATCCTTGCTATAATCTGGTAACTACCTGGCTCTTGGGGGGTAAATTTACAGCCTAGAGGTTTATCCTGAGAAATGAGGTTAAACTTAGCGACCTCTTCTCTTGAATGGGTATACTTCATTAGATAGGCATTACCTGAACCCTTTACCCTACTGCCTGTTACCCGATCATATTCAATAACTATATCTATTGCTGCATCAGCAACAGGCATTCCCTTCTCATCAACTACAACCACCTCAAATTCTGCTTTTTTATCCACCTCTAATGTCCATGCCTCCTGATAAAGACCAACGAGGCGATTCCTTCCCATGTATTTGGCTGAGGAGGTTGAGGCAATATATTTACCTCTATCATCCCTTACAGCGCTCTCTACGATTATGCTGCCGCTAATTATATTACTATCAGTTAAGCTAAATGAACTTGCTAAATCTCCCTTATCATCTAACTCCTTCTCTTCTTGGAATATCCCCTGGCTCCCAACTGAATCCCAAACACTAAAATAGAAATTAGACAGGGTTGTATCTTTAGGAGAAAAAGATGTTGGCTTTAAACTGGCAGTTATCCGGGCGCTGGCCTTGCCATAAGGGCCGCCAGAATGTAGCCGTGCCATTGTATCAACAGAAACCTCATCCCCATATTTAAATACCTGACCTTTAATCGCTGTTTGAACTTTAAAGGGGGCTGGGGTGAAGTCTGTTACTAAGACCCTTAAAGGCATCCAGTGTGGATTCACTCCTCCAAGCTTAGCATCTAAATAGAAGTAATACCATCCCGACATCCCTTCTTTAGGAAGAGTAAATGAACCATGAATTGAACCAAAATCAGAGAGGGTTAGCTTATTGATTTCGTGGACTACTTTATCAGTAGGATCTTTGACGACAAGGTGGTAACCGGTTAGTTCGGGTGCGATAAATTTACGGTTATCCTGATCGCGTACATAAATCTTGTAATCTATAGTATCTCCCAGACGATACACACCCTGGGCAGTTGTCCCCCAGGCGCGCATATAGGAATATTTAACCCGATTATACCCCCTTGAAGAATAATCATCATAATAATAATCCCCTTCGCCTTCATAACCCTCTTCGCCATCGTAATAATCGCCAGAATAGTTTCGAGATGAGGCATCAAAACCGTCTACTAATGGGAGGATAGCTGAGTCATCAGGGGTAGTAACCCTAACCAGACCGAAACTACAAAAATTGCCTCTCAAGTTATAAAGATATGGATCAATGTCTATAACACCTTTTAGCATCGCCAAACCATTCTCATCTGTTTTACTTGAAGTAATAGAGGTATTTCCTCTTAAAAAAAGATCAACATTTGCCTCAGGAACTGGCTGTCCATTATCGAGTCTCGTCACCCATACCAATGTATTGTAATGCCCGAGTTTTGTGTGGATGGTTAGATTGGTCACTTGAGAGAAGAATTGGAAGGGACAGTGGTTTTTTACTGGAGGGACAGGATTTATTATCCCGGCAATAGCCCCACTTTTTCCCTGAAGGATATCCCTGATTTTAAAAGGATAATAATAGGCAACATCTTCTACAGGATCAGTAGAAAAAGAGGTATTTTGATCAGCAGCAAAATCTCCCCCACAAACTTCATCTGTACAGAAATCGTTTAAAAGCCAGAAGTCAGAGGGTTCGTCAATTAAACGGTATCTTACATCAAGTTTTTTCAGATTGGTAATTACAACGGGTACATGTGTTTCAACATTTTTTTCTAAGACTGAGACAACATTTTTAATAAATAATTCAGGCGGACGGTGGCTGGTTTTAAAGACTAGGTCAATTTGTTCCTTTAACGATCTACCAAAGGCGTCATGAAAATCAGGTGTGCTTTTTATGTGGTATTCCTGATCTCCCTTTAAGGCCTCTGGTAAAGAAAGTTCATATTGATTACCTTGTTTATAAGGAGATAAATAACAATATTCTCTAGTAGAGGTATTAACCCAAGGGTCATAATCGTCTCTTCTGCCAGCTAAATCTGGTGTGATTTCCAGCTTAGGGCCTTCCTCTCTTTCTGTGACTGGGGTAGTAAATTTTAAGGTAACTCCTTTTAATGGACTTAATTCTCCATCTCCTTGACCCGTTGGATCAATAAAGACTTCTTTATCATTATTATCTAATCCTGTAATTCCTATAAATCTGAATTCTGGAAAGGTATGGAAGACAACTATTGTCCTATCTTCAATACCTGACTCAGGCCCTTCCTCAGAGATGATTCCTAGGGTAACCTTTAGAAGATATTCTGTATCCACCTCTAGTTCTTTACTGGGCTCGATATTTATGGAAGCGCTATATTCATTTTTAAGTCCTTCTCCTTGAATAACTGCAATAATCTCATTATTATTTGTTTGAAAAGATAGATGCTCAAGGGCACTTTTTATATTAACTTTTTGATTAAAGGTAAGGCTAATTACTGGATGTCCTGGCCCCTTCCAATTACTAAAATGATGATAGGTAACCTTAACTCTTTCAGTAATAAAGGTGTGGCTAAGGCCATCCTTCATCTGATTCCCTTGATCAGTAACAAATTCTGGCTTTATCTCTATACTATATTTAGTTGATTTCTTCATCTGTTCTTTATCGCCAAGTTGAAGGGCAAGACTGGAGGTATTTAACCAGCGCCACTGCCCATTAAGGGGAGGAGATATAGTGATCGGGATTTCATCAGGTGTACGTTCCATCCTGCCAACAGGAACAACTGGCATATTAAATTTTAAGACAACCTCCCTTGAGGCGGGGACATCTTCTCCTGTAGGGGTAATCCTGGTGATTTCAAGAGGACCAGTACGGGTATTAAACTCTGCTGAATCAAATTGAGCGTAGGTGAGTTGAGAACTAAAAGAAAGGGTTAAGAGAAGGGATAATAAAAAATTAAAGCAAAACTTTTTAAGCATAGAATTCCTCCTTACATAAAAATTTTCGTTATTTTTTGGCATCCTTCATTTACTAATTTACACTTTTAGGGCGTATTCTTTAGAAAGCAAAAAAACAAAAACCTTTTAGACACGGATTAACACAGATTTACACGGATTAAAACCTTTTAATTAGCGTTAGTTAGATATAATACTTAATGTTTATTAGGTTAATTATTCTAGTAGTGTTTTTAAAAAATCTGTGTAAATTCGTGTCTAAATAATAGAAAGTGTAAACTACTTTCGCCTCTTAATGAAGGATGCCT
>JAZDLJ010000465.1:0-3415 GCA_043802115.1 bacterium
AGCGATAAATCCCAGGAGGTTTGGAGGACAGAGTCCTCCAAGTCAAATTGAAATAATAAATACAATAATTTTTTTGGTCACAAATTGCAGAAGAGGCCAAAAGTTCTACTCCAACAAGAAGAAAATAAAAAAACTATTTTCTTCTTGTTGGAGTAGAACAAGGTCAAAAGAAAGTAGAATTAGATAATTTATAGTAAAGATAAAATCAGGTATAAACTTAAAAATAACGGAGGGAACGATTTTCAGATGAGGATTATAAAAGAAACTCAGGTAAAAATCTGCAATAAAATTATAGAAGTAGGTCTATTAAGTTTAATTATCTTTACACCCATTGCCATTGGCACTGTCCAGGCTTGGTCAAAATTGGTTATGGAATTCATAGTGATCATCATGACCATTGTCTGGTTGTTAAAAAAAAATATTTTAGGAGAACCACTTTTTAAAACTACGTCTACATTTCTTAATATCCCAATGATAATCTTTGTCTTTATAATACTCATTCAACTCACTCCCCTCCCCTCTTTTGTTTTAAAAATCGTAGCGCCTGAATCCTTTAAACTCTATAAATTAACACTTCCTGATCTTACAAGATGGCAAACTATCTCAGTAAATAGATTTATGACTAAGGCAGAATTATATCTTTTCTTGACCTATTTTTTAGTTTTTCTTCTAATTATTAATAATATCAGTAGACAAGAACAAATTAATAGCATCGTTACTATTATTATCCTGATAGGCACCTTTGAGGCTATCTATGGAATGCTTGAATACCTCAGTGGTCATCAACAAATATTTTGGTATGTAAAGAAGGCCTATACTGATTGTGTTACAGGCACATATATTAATCGCAATCACTTTGCTGGCTACCTAGAGATGGCCATTCCCTTAACTTTTGGCAAATTAATAGGTTACCAACAACAAAAATACAATATCTCCTCTGACAAGGACATTAAAAAGGCAGATAAACTAAGAGCCCAAAAGGTTATTTTATGGTTTGCATTTGTAATTATGTTTATTGCCTTAATCATATCCGCCTCCAGAGCAGGAATAGTAAGTTTAGCCTTGTCCTTAACTATTGGAGGAATTATTGGATATAAAAAAGGAATCTTTGGGAGGAATAGAAAAACAATAATATCTATTGGAATAGTGATCACCTGTGGGGTACTGTGGTTAGGGATAGGCAATACATTTAACAGATTTTCGAAGCTAAATGCTGACAAAGAAGCACGGACAACGATCTGGCAAGGAGCTGTCTCAATAGTAAAAGGCAATCCACTATTAGGCACAGGATTCGGGACATTTATTCAGACCTATAAAAAATTTAAACCACCTGAATTAGAACATTCTTTAATGGATCACGCCCACAATGATTGGCTTGAATTGATAACTGATACAGGTATAATCGGTCTTAGCATTGTCCTGTTTGGTCTAACATATTTTATGGTAAACAGCCTAAGACAACTTCAAAGAAGGAAAAACAAGTTTGTAATTAGCTTAGCCCTGGGTGGCATCTGTGGATTATTATCTTTAGTTTTTCACAGTCTGACAGACTTTAATCTCCATATCCCAGCCAATGCCCTGTTATTGAGTATTATACTTGGGCTAACCCATGTAACCCTAAGATTAAAACAGTGAAAACGGGTTACGGTAAAATTGGATTAATTTATTAACTCTTTATCCCTAACTCAAAAGGACTAGTACCACGATGATCAAAGAACGTGAAGATTTTATCCGTAATCTAACAATCTTATTTGACTCTATACTTATCTATTGTGCATTTTTTACTGCTTATCTTTTAAAGAAGAAACTTGATCTATCCTATCCCTTAAATATCCATACCCTCTCACTTAAAGTCTCCTTTGATAGATATCTCTGGCTTCTTTTAATAATCCATCCTTTGTGGATAGGATTATTTTATTTTCATGGTCTATATAAACCTTTTCGAATAAAAGGGTATTTAGAGATATTTTGGATTATCCTAAAAAGCAATTTTTTTGGTACCCTCTTATTCGGGAGTATAGTCTTTATCCTTAGACTTACCTATGTAAGTAGACTTTTCATTTTTATCTTTTCTATAATTAATCTCCTCTTTTTTGGCATGGAAAAATTTACCCTTAGAAAGCTCCTCCATTATATCCGCAAAAAAGGCTATAATTATCGCAATGTCTTGCTCGTTGGTACAGGCAACAGGGCCGAACAGTTTATAAGCATTCTCAAAGAACATGCTGAATGGGGACTTAAAATAGAAGGAATAATTGATATAGACTATTCAATGCAAGGAAGAAAGATAGCTGATTTTGAGGTTATTGGAACCCTTGACGATATCTCAGATATCCTCTGCACCAGGGTAATTGATGAAGTTGTATTTGTTATCCCCAGACTCTGGCTTAACAAGATCGAGTCAATCATAAAATATTGTGAGCTTCAGGGTATAAAGGTTAGTATTGCCGTTGATCTTTTTAACCTTAAGATAGCAAAATGTAAATCTACTGATCTCCATGGTTTTCCCCTTGTAAGCTTTGAGACAACAAATTATGAAGAATGGGAGTTGTTTATCAAAAGATGTTTCGATGTTGCAATATCCCTATTTGGCCTCATAATCTTATTCCCCCTCCTTACTATAGTTGCCATATTAATTAAACTGACCTCTCCAGGCCCAATATTTTTTAAACAGGTACGAAGTACCCTCAAAGGGAGAAAATTTTTTATCTACAAGTTTAGGTCCATGTATATAAATGCTGAAGAAGGATTAAAAGACCTGGTTAGCATGAATGAGATGAGTGGCCCGGTATTTAAAATAAAAAATGATCCAAGGGCTACATTTTTGGGAAGGATATTAAGAAAGACAAGTATGGATGAATTACCACAATTAATAAATGTCTTAATAGGAGATATGAGTATAGTTGGCCCTCGGCCTCCAATTCCTGAAGAGGTTGAAAAATATGAACCATGGCATCGTAGACGTCTATCAATTAAACCTGGGATCACTTGTCTTTGGCAGGTAATGGGAAGGAATAAAATAGGTTTTGAAAAATGGATGGAATTAGATATGCAATATATTGATAATTGGTCACTCTGGCTCGATTTTAAAATACTATTAAAGACCATTCAGGTTGTTTTGTTTGGGTTTGGGGCGATGTAATAGACATCTTTCCAAAATAATCTTGCAGGGTGGGTGAGAAGACAAAAATCTTTGCTTCGTTCGTTGGAGTTGTATAAACAACTCACTCCAGCAAAATTTTTCTCTTCTTTTACCCCTAGATACTCTGAGAATATATACTACTCCAACTTAGGTTTTTCTTGGTACGTGTTTTGCATGCGTTTGTAGAAATCTTTGCTTCGTTCGTTGAGTAATCTTTTTGAATTTTCTAAGCTTGCTTCCCTAAATTGCCTAACTCGCTTCGCTCAAACATGG
>JAZDLJ010000008.1:0-4459 GCA_043802115.1 bacterium
CTTCGAAACTGTCTCAATCAGGTTTAGCAGCATATGTGGTTGATTATGTGGATGCCAAGGCAGGACAATTCTATCGAGTAAGAATAGGCAAGTATGAAGATAAAAGCGAAGCTGAAAAAATAGCTAATTACCTAGCTAATAGATTCAAACAGGCTGTTCTTATTTATAATGGCTATGACTATGCCAGTTGTAAACTCATCCAGCCTCGATAATATAAAACTCTGCACCTCATTTTCCCGTCCCAAGACCTTGGTTCGAAAATAACTAAAAAAGATATTTGTTAGACAGCCTCAAAAAAAAATTATAACCCATACGCTAGTAACAAGCTACCTCGTTGAGGATAAGCTGCTAATTAGTAATTTATAAAAGGGAACTTTTATAAGATCGGTAAATAAAAATGCAGTGAGAGCAAAACCCCATACTAATAAGGCAAGTCTCCAGCCTATTGCAGGCATAAATAGGCCATAGACAGTTATAAATGTTGCCATAACCTGGGTTATAATGATAGCGAAAAATAATATCCAACTCGGTCTGATCGACCAAAAATGCCCCTTGGTCCGGGTAAAAAAAAGGGTGAGATGTCCTGCAACCGATAACTTTAAATAAATCAAGGGTTGAATCATTTCTCTATTTAAATGCAGGACTCTTTCCCCAATATAAAAGAAGGTAAAGGAGAATACCACCCCGATTAAACCAAGAAAAATAGACATGCCTAAAACAGTTCGCATATTCCACCTCTCCGGTTCGTTTGAATAAAGGACATTATCATAGGCTATAGCCATAATAGGGATATCATTTAAAAGAGCTAATAAGATAACCATAACTGAAGTAATCGGATAAAAGTTATAGACAATAATGGAAAGGGTTAAAAAAATAAGGACACGAATAGTTTCGGTTATCCTATAAATCGCATAATTATTCATTCGCTGAAATATCTTTCTACTTTCTTTGATCGCATCAATAATTACGGAAATCCCAGGTTTAGTAATCACAAGGCTAGCCGCTGATTTAGCTGCATCAGTCGCCCCTGCGACAGCTATCCCTGCATCAGCCTTTTTAAGGGCAGGGGCATCATTTACCCCATCTCCCGTCATCCCCACAATATGATTCCCCCTTTGAAGGAGTTCAACGATACGGTATTTATCTTCGGGAAATACCTCTGCAAATCCATCAGAGTTCTCGACCAATTGCTGTACCTCCTTATCTTGTTTATCGATTAATAAATCAGACGTGTCTATCTTTGTACTTAACCCCACCTCTCTGGCTATTTCCTGGGCAATATTCTTATGATCACCAGTGATCATTTTTACTTTTACTCCCATTGCTTGGGCAGTCTGGATGGTTTCTTTAGAATCATCGCGGGGAGGATCTTGCATGGCAAGAAGACCAATATATTCCCACTCACGGTTAAGTCTCTTCATAGCTACACCCAACGTACGATAACCTTTAATGGCAAAATCAGCTATTATTTTATCAACTTGCTTACGCAGGGATTCTTTTCTAGGTACAAGCGATAGGATGACTTGTGGCGCCCCTTTGGCTATCCGAAAAGTGCTATTGTTTTTATCGGTAATTGTAGCCTCTGTACGTTTAATCACCGGATCAAATGGTTTAAAGGAACTGATTGTATATGTGCTTATATCTTTTTTTATCTCTGGCTCTCCTTTGGCCTTAGCGATAACTGCATCATCAATTGAATTGGGTCTTTATCCTCTCCCCTTGATGACAAGTAGCCGTATAATAAGACATCGTTATCTTTGAATTTTTCCAGAGGCTTAACATCTACTATAGATATTTCATTTTTAGTGATGGTACCTGTCTTATCTACACAAAGGATGTCAATCCCGGCCAATTCTTCTATCGCCGTAAGTTTACTAACAATGGTATCCTTTTTAGCAAGAGCTGTTGCCCCAACCGCCATTGTAATCGAAAGTATTGCAGGTAGAGCGGCTGGAATTGAGGCTACAGTTAAAATTAAAGCAAACTGAAGGGTAAGTAATATGCTTTCATGACGAAAAATTGCCACAATAAAGATAAGGACTACCAGAGTAATAGCTACTGCTATTAAAGAGTCACCGATCTTTATAACCGCTTTTTGGAAATGGCTTTCTGTTTTAGTCTCTTCAATTAAACTGGTAGTTTTCCCGAAAAAGGTATCCATTCCAGTAGTTACTGTAAGGGCGTCCATCTCTCCCTGTCTGACAATTGAACCGGAATAACCCACATCTGCCACTTGTTTTTCTACAGGCAGAGACTCTCCTGTTAGGGCAGATTCATCTACTAAGAGATAATCTCCCTGTATAAGTTTAATATCAGCGGGGATAATCTCGCCTAAACGGACACGTATGATATCCCCTGGCACAAGTTCTCGAGCTGGTATTTGTATCCAATTTCCATCACGTTTAACCCGTCCTGTTAAGGCCAATCTTTTTCTTAACAATTCAATGGCATTCCCAGCTTTATATTCCTGCCAGAAACCCACAATCGCATTAAGTAAAAGAAGGATAAAAATGATAACGAATTCATCCTCATGTTGAATAATGAGGGAAAGAATAGCTGCAATTTCGATCATCCAGGGTATCGGTCCCCAAAAATAAGTTAAAAATTTTAATAAGGGATTTTTCTTCTTCTCTTTAATCTCGTTATAACCATACTCTTGAAGACGTTTTTTTACTTCTGACGAGGAAAGCCCCTGGGAAGAAGAATGTAGTTTAGATAATAATTCATCTATTGTTATTTTTTTTGCTTCTTTGATATTGATAGTTATGGATTCCATTTTATTTTACCCCATTACGTAATATACATCAGGTTATTTTGAGTTTTCATTATCTGGTAAAGCCCCCTCACCCTCTCCCTGAGTGAGGATGAGCGGATTTTGGGAATCTTCAGGTTAAAGAGCGCGTTTAAAGGTCATTACCGCTATAGTCATCATTACTACTGTAAAGATAGCAAGAAAAAGGATATCGCCAAAGACCGTACTAATCGTAGCGCCTTTAAAAAGTAACCCCTTTAAGGCATGAACTGCATAGACCTCCGGATTAATCATTGCAAAAGCTTTAAGCCAGTTTGGGAAGCTCGCAATCGGATAAATTGCGCCACTCGGGAAAAAAAGGATTACATTCATGAAACCGCTTAATATTCCAACGATACGAGGGTGATCAAATCTTCCGAGGATAACAAACATGAGGCTTAAAAGCCCTAATGTAGTAAGGACTACAATAACTATTATGCTGACAAGTACTCCTATATTCCTTGGAAAAGAGATCCCGGTCATAACCACTCCTACAACCAAGATGAACGTAGCAATGATAGTGGTAATTAATACTCCACTTATAATTAATCCGGCCACGATCTCCATTCCTGTGATTGGGGTCAGCAAATAACTTTCTTCAACCCCTAGAAATTTATCCATTACGAGATTAAATGCGCCAGTAGTAAGTGTCCCTAAAAAGATAGCCATTATAACAATCCCAGGGACAAGGGATTGATAGTAGTCTATTTTTTTAAAAAGATTGATCTCACGTAAATATATCTCTTGTGGGTTTTCTCTTATGGGAGTGTATTGTGAATTTACGGAAGCTACAGCGCTTGTGACAGCAGCAGCTATTGTCCCGGAGGAGACAGTATCTGTATTATCAAGAATTAATCCAAGCTCCGGTCTGGCGTTAAGGGATATATTCTTACTAAAATATTGCGGGATAATCAGCCCTGCTTTATACCTATCTTCCCGAACGCCGATAAGCACCTCATTCTCACTTAAAACATTAAGGATATCAAGGGTCTTTGGGCCAGCTTCAATAGCTCGTAGATTCTGAACTAAAATTTTAGAATAACTGCCTCTATCGTTATCCACAATAGCTAAAGGAAGCGAGTGTAGTTTTCCCTGGAAGGAATTCCCCAGGATAAATAGGTAGAGTATCGGCATAAGAACACTCATCGCTATGACCACGGGATTTCGTTTAAACTTTTTTAAATCCCGATCGATTACGGCAGCTAAGCGGACTACATTTACTTTCATATAAAAATTCTTAATTCTCAATCCTATGAAAAATCACCTTCCCCATCGCTGAGGGGCGCCAGCTCCTACAAGAAAATTTATCTTTTTCACCTCTTCATCACGGATAGATTTTCCGGTATAGTGAATGAAAACATCTTCCATCGTTTGTTCATGAATGCTTGCAGATGTAATATTACCTCCAGATCTATTTACTTCTTCTATAAGAGACGGAAGGTCACGGGCTCCACTATCAACATAGGTCTTTATCGTTTTATCTTCAGATTTAATGTTATGAACAAATGAAAGTCCTTTTATTTTATTGTAACTACTCACCCCCCCCCTCTGAAAAAGACAAAAAAGCTTGACAGGTTTTTGAGGGGTAATTTTGTCAGATCTTGGAACGCTTGGGAAAAAAGCCGTATAGACTGATGAGGCAGGCTAGTTTTTACGATCGCTGTGCAA
>JAZDLJ010000011.1:0-5011 GCA_043802115.1 bacterium
AGTTATGATGAGACAAGCCTATATATCTTTTAATATCCCTGAGACCAGCGTAAATGCAAAAATAGGAACACAGACCCTTACTTTAGGACATAGCCTTGTCTTAGACACTGAATTAGATTCTCTTTTATTAACCACCAGCCAGGACAACCTTACAGCAAGCGCTGTTTATGCTAAAGGTTATGAGGGTGACCTAAACGTCCATGATGACAGAGATTTTTATGGCTTAGTCTTAAACCTTTCTCCTCAGGAAAAGACAAACTTAGGTTTTTATGCTGTCTATGGTCAGTATGGCGCTACTTCTCCAAATCTCTTAACTGATAACCAAAATGTAACTTTACCAAGTGGTCTTGGAAATAGATTTGCAGATACTGATGCCTATTGGTTAGGTTTAACTGCTGATTTTGCTTATGATCAATTATCAGTAGCTTTTGAATTGGCATATAGTGATATAAATTATGATTACCTTGATGCAGCAGGAGTTACTGACGAAGGTACTGGTGAATATGAACAAAGCGGTTGGGCAGCTTATTTAAATCTTGATTACAAATTGCAGGACAATCTAAATGTTGGACTTGATGGGATATATGTAAGTGGTGATGATAATAGCATTGCTGGTGAAACTGGTCCAAGTTATGATGATGATCGTTTTGTGACAATTGGGCATGATTTTATTAATGCTACCTGGGAGGAAGATATCGTAGTAGAAGGTAATGTTGGTAATGCTGGATTAGACTCTATCTATGGTGTAAAGGGTTTAAGACTATACGCAATGATGACTGCTAATGAAAAACTCAGTCTTAAAGGTAAGATCGGATATTTCTGGAGAGAAGAAGATCCTGTAGGTAGTGGTGAAGGCAATGAAGATACACTAGGTTGTGAAATTGATGGGTTTGTTTATTACAACATCTATGACAACCTGAAATTCAAAGGTTTTGCTGAATACCTTTTCGCTAATGAAGATGCATTAGGAAAAGATGCAGAAGATGTTTGGAGAATGGGTCAGAAGATTACCTACGCATTCTAAAAAGTATTTATAGTTTTATAAAATAAAAAAAGGCTGCCTTTAAAATTAAAGGCAGCCTTTTTTGTTTTTTTAAAAAAAAATTGTTACAGAGGACACCGAGAACACAGAGGAAGAAAAAGTAAAACAATAGATTATTTAAAAATCTCTGTGAACTCTGTGTTCTCTGTGGCTAATTTAAACGTATAGGAAAATGCTTTTTTTTTATGCGGGTTTACGGGCGATGGATTTTTAACTATCTGATTATTATCGTTTTTCCCCGAAGGGGATTAATGTGAGTAGCCGTGGGTTTTAACCCACGGAAAGGAATAAAAATAATTTTTCGACCCTGGAGGGGTCGGACAAAAAAGTATCTACTCCGATCTTAGTCCGACCCCTGCGGGGCCGAGGTCGTTGTTTTGGTCTTGCCCATGGGTTGAAACCCATGGCTATTCACATCTTTCCCCTTCGGGGAAGAGTAGAGTCCGCCCGTAGGGCGTTAATTTATTTAATTTTTTGGTTCTTCTGCAATTTGTGACCAAAATAATGGAGAGAAATTTATTTATTAAATTGGGGACGCTGTCCCCAAACCCCTGGGATTTACCGCTTTTAAGGGTAATTTAAATTATAGATATAAAAAGGCCGTGCTTAAAAGTAAGCACGGCCAAATTACCCTCTCATGTCAGCGCTCAGGTCGTTTCCCAGCGTTGCCCTATCCTCTGCATGAGTGAGATTATAATATTATAAGGTATGCAAAAAATAAATTTAAAAAAAATCCTCTTTGCTCCTATTTAAAATTACCCTTAAAAGCGATAAATCCCAGGAGGTTTGGAGGACAGAGTCCTCCAAGTCAAATTGAAATAATAAATACAATAATTTTTTTGGTCACAAATTGCAGAAGAGGCAATTTTTATCCCTGACTTCTTAATTTTACTTTTAGTTTTTTTCTCTGTGTATCCCTATAACCCTCTGTGTTAATCTTTTAAAAAGTGTAACCTGGCAAATGAAGGCTCCACCTAAAATCCCCCAGGTAATAAATACGCCCGACTTTGTCTCTAACTCCAGGATAATCATAAAATCTATTGATCTCTCCAGGATCACATGATATTATAAATTAAATGGGCATAATCTGAGCTTTTTGCTTATTTACCACAAAGAACACAAAGAAAAGAAAGTAGTCCTTTGTGCCTTTGCTACAGGTTTTAACTAACATAATCACTTGGAAAAATTAAAGTTGGAGTAGTATAATAGAGGAGGATTATCATGGGTACCTTCTACACAAAATGCATAATTGAAAATCATATCGATAGAAAAAAGTCAATTTCCATACCAAAAATACTTGTTGATACAGGGAGTGAATATACCTGGATTACAAGTGAAATGCTTCATAAAATAGTCGTTACTCGTGAAAAAAAAGATTTAGCATTTATTATGGCAAATGGTCAAAGAGTAACCAGAAGCGTTGGATTCGCTATCATCAAAATAGAAGAATCTTTCACAATTGATGAAGTTGTATTTGGTGAAGAAGGTGATATGCTTCTACTTGGTGCAAGAACCTTAGAAGGCCTTAATTTGAGAGTAGATTCCCGCTTAAAAAAACTTGTGGCTGCAGGTCCATTGCCAGTGGCTTAAAGTTCGTCCGCAGGGCGATAATTTAATTGCATAGGAAAATGCTTTTTTAAAATGCGGGTTTGCGAGTGATTGTATAAATAATGTTAATAATTATAACAAGATGAATGTCTTGTTAATTTCCTGAAAGGAAATTTCATATTCTGCCCCGAAGGGGCGTTTCATACTAGCCCAGGGTGAAACCCTGGGAGGGATAAATAGACGCAAATGCGCTCTGAAGGAGCGCCTCATAAAATAAAAGGGAAAAATAATGCCTCAGTAAAATATGAGGCGCTCTTTCAGAGTGCGGGTTGGTGGGGAAATCATTACCCAGGGTTTCACCCTGGGCTAGTATGAGAGGCTCCTTTGGAGCAGTTTATGAGTTGTCCCTTCGGGGCAAAATAGAGTCCGCCCGCAGGGCGATAATTTATTAAATTTCTATCCTTAAGTAACTATACTACTCCAACTTAGGTTTTTCCAAGTGATTGTGTTGGTTAAAACCAGCATGTTAAGGGATAAAGGTATTGAAACACAATGTTTTTTTTAAGATTTTTTTTGTTTTTTCCTTTGTGCCTCTGCGCCTTTGCTACTTTGTGCCTTAACAGTTAGTTACAAAATTAACCTGCATTATTTTAGAAAAACCTAAGTTGGAGTAGTATATGTTGTTTCAGACGGAATTGGAGTTTGCGTAAATATGAGATAGCGAAAAAAATATTAAGGGGGTACAGAGATGAGGAAAATAGCGATATCCGTTGTTAGTACAGTTGTAAGTCTGGCTTTTATTGTTATGGGTAATCAGGCAGGAGCCTCTAATATGAATCTTAGCGGCGAGTATAGGGTTAGAGGTTATGTCCATGACTATGTAACAACAGCAAATCAAAATAATAGTCAAAATTACTGGGATCAGCGATTTAGATTAACTATAGAGGCTATAGCTACTGACAATCTCAAAGGGGTTGTCCAGATGGATATTGGGGCTGAAAATGGAACTAATAATATCAATAATGAAGATCGAACCTGGGGAGCTGGTGAGCATAAGGTATTAATGAGACAATGCTATCTGGATTTTAATATACCTGAGACCCCATTAAACCTAAAATTTGGGACACAACCTTTGGCCCTTGGTTATAGCCTTCTCCTTGATACCTATCTTGATGCCCTCTTATTAACTATGAACTATGATCAATTAACTATTTATGGATTAGCTGCTAAAGACTTTGAAGGTGATTTAGGCACAAGTGATGATGAAGATTATTATGGACTAATCCTTAATTTCTCTACTATAGAAAAAATGACTACAAGTTTATATGGGATCTATTTACATGATGGCGCTGCCTCCACAGATGAACTCAATCAGGCAGGAAATGTCTCAATGTTACCAGCAACTACTACCTACAATGACCTTACTGGGTATTGGATAGGACTTTCAACTGATATTGCCTGGCAACCTTTGGACATCTCTCTTGAGATTGATTATATGAGTAGAAGATCTCATGCTAAAACAATTGGAGTTAAGGATTACAAAGAAGCTGGGTGGGCATCATATTTAGATATTAAATATACCCTAACTAATTCTTTAGGTGTGGGTGTTCAGGGCATCTACGCTACGGGTGACGATCCTGACTCAACTGGTATGGATGAAGGTTTTAAAGATATAGCAGGTGGTAATGATTTTATTGAGGCCACCTGGGAAGAGGATATTGTTGTATCTGGCAATGTTGACAATGCTGGTTTAGTCTCTACTTATGGGGTAAAAGGTGGAAGGGCATATGCCATGCTTTCTCCAATGAACGATCTTAGTTTTAAAGGTAAGCTTGGATACTATTGGAGGGAAGTAGATCCTGCTGAAGGTGGTAAAGGTAATGAAGATGACATTGGACTGGAAATTGATGGATTTGTCTATTATAATATCTATGAGAACTTAAAGTTTAAAGGTTTTGCTGGTTATCTTTTTTCAGATGAAGATGCCCTGGGTGAGAATGCAGAAGATGTGTGGAGGATGGGACAGAGGGTTACTTATTACTTTTGACAGGTAGAAAGTTGTTTTTTACTTTCTACCTGTCAAAAGTATACTGCTCCAACTTAGGTTTTCCCAAGTGATTTTGTTAGTTAAAACCAGTATGTTAAGGCACAAAGTTTTCGACCTGTACGATTAGAATTCACAACTCACTATGTTAAGGATAGTCTTATCCTAAGAACCTTATTGATTTCCTGAAAGGAAATGTCATACTAGCCCAGGGTAAGCGAAGCGCAACCCTGGGGGCAGTAAAAAAACAAATAGCACTCTGAAGGAGTGCTTCATCTATAATAATATGATGAGCTTATTATAATTTATGAGGCACTCTTTCAGAGTGCTATCGGTATATAAATCATTACCTAGGGTTACGCTTCGCTCACCCTAGG
>JAZDLJ010000030.1:0-10175 GCA_043802115.1 bacterium
ATCTATAATAATATGATGAGCTTATTATAATTTATGAGGCACTCTTTCAGAGTGCTATCGGTATATAAATCATTACCTAGGGTTACGCTTCGCTCACCCTAGGCTAGTATGAAATGCTCCTTCGGAGCAAAAAGGCACTATTTTAATCGTACAGGTCGAAAGTTTTTTAAGGTTTTTTTATTTTTTTCTTTGTGCCTCTGTGTTTTTGCTACTTTGTGCCTAAATAGTTAGTTACAAAATCAACCTGTATTACCTCAAAAAAACCTAACTTGGAGTAGTATACCAGGAATTTTCATTTTTTTAATGTGGGCTTGTGGGTAGTAGTGGCAAAATAGATAATAATTGTAATAAGATAGGAAGAAGAGTATAATGACCTATCTATGGAAGTAGAGCAGAAGCAGGGATGGAATATATTTAAAAGTTTTTTATCTGTGTAAATCTGCCTAAAATTAAGTAGCGAAAAAATTATGAACAAAAACTAAAGTAAGGATAAATAAGTTAGCAGTATTTCAAAAGTTGGTATGTTACAATGAAGTTAAACTTTGAATGGGATGAAGAAAAAGCTAAAACGAATCTTAGAAAACATATGGTTAGTTTCGATGAAGCTACAACAGTTTTTATCGATCCATTTTCAATCACGATACCTGATTCTGATCATTCAGAGGATGAACAAAGGTATATTGATATTGGTAGTTCTGAAAATGGCCGTGTGCTAGTAGTAATTTATACTGAACGTGGTTCGACTTTACGTATAATTAGTTGTCGTAAGGCAACTCCATCAGAGCGGAGACTTTATGAAGAAGACAATGAATAAAATAGAACAACAAGAGAAGGATGATAATAGTATGCTTGATGAATATGATTTTACAGGAGGAGTGCGTGGTAAGCACTATAAGATCATGCAGGCTGGCTATACAATTACTATTCATAAAGCGGATGGTACAACTGTTACTAAGGATGTAATGCCAAAGGGAGATATCATTTTTTTGGAATCAGATGTTCGAGCATATTTCCCAGACTCAGAATCTGTGAATAAGGCTTTACGTTGTTTAATTCCATTGTTAACCAAAAGGCAAAGGCACAAAGGGAAAAAAATAAAAAAAACTTAAAAATTTTAGACCTGTACGATTAGAATTCACAACTCACTATTTTAAGGATAGTCTTATCCTAAGAACCTTATTGATTTCCTGAAAGGAAATATCATACTAGCCCAGGGTAAGCGAAGCGCAACCCTGGGAGCAGTAAAAAAACAAATAGCGCTCTGAAGGAGTGCTTCATCTATAATAATTATGATGAGCTTATTATAATTTATGAGGCACTCTTTCAGAGTGCTATCGGTATATAAATCATTACCTAGGGTTACGCTTCGCTCACCCTAGGCTAGTATGAAATGCTCCTTCGGAGCAAAAAGGCATTATTCTAATCGTACAAATCGAAAATTTTGTGTTTCAGTGCCTTTGTGCTTTAACATACTGGTTTTAACTAACACAATCACTTGGAAAAATTCAAGTTGGAGTACTATATTAGATTTCAGAGAAGGAAAATTGTAAAGAAGATGAAAAAGGAGTCAAGTATGAAACGTTTTTTTAATACAGCAGGACCAGTCAGGTGTGAACAACATTATTGTCTACCTCCCCTTGAACGGATTGATCATGGAGAGATAATGTCTCTTATTGCCCAGGGGAAATATTTTGTCCTGCACGCCCCGAGACAGACAGGAAAGACTACCTGTCTCCTGGCCTTGCTGGAGCATCTAAATGCTACAGGTAAATATCGAGCACTTTATTTTAATGTGGAACCAGCTCAGGCTGCCAGGGAAGATGTCCCACAAGCAATGAGGGCTATCTTGGAAGAAATGGCTATGGGCGCTAAGATATACCTTCAGGATGATTTTATCGAATCCCAGATAGTAAATATCCTGCAAAAAGGTGGAGAATTCACTGCCTTAGATAAGATACTTACCCTTTGGGCACAAGAAAGCCCATTGCCCCTTATCCTCTTGATCGATGAGATTGACTCTTTAGTTGGGGATACCCTCATTTCGGTCCTACGACAGATACGATCAGGGTATACTAAACGTCCTACATCATTTCCCCAAAGTATCATCTTATGCGGTGTCAGGGATGTCCGGGATTATCGGCTGCATACTGATCCAAATAAGGCAATTATTACTGGTGGAAGCGCCTTTAATATTAAGGCGAAATCTCTACGTTTAGGAGATTTTTCCAGAGAGGAGATATCCATTCTTTATCAGCAGCATACAGAGGAGACAGGTCAGATATTTGTTAAAGGGGTTTTAGATATAATCTATGATTTGAGCACTGGCCAGCCTTGGCTTGTAAATGCCTTAGGATATGAGGTCTGCTTTGAAATGAAAGAAGGTCGAGAGCGAAATAGGCCAATTACTATAGAGATGGTTGAAGAGGCCAAAGAAGAGATTATTAGGAGGAGAGAGACCCATCTTGACCAATTGGTGGATAAATTGTCTGAGGAGCGGGTACGAAGGGTGATTGAGCCAATATTAACAGGGACAGGGCAGGTAGAAGATTTCCATCCAGATGATGTCCAGTATACAGCAGATCTTGGGTTGATCAAGGTTGCTCGTAATGGGGCAATTACTCTAGCTAATCGTATCTATCAGGAGATTATCCCCAGGGAATTGGCCTGGAATATCCAGACAAGGATAATTCAGCAGCCTGCCTGGTACATCTTACCTAATGGATTGCTGGATATGATCAAACTCCTTTCAGCCTTTCAGGAATTTTTTCGGGAGCATTCAGAACATTGGGTTGAGCGGTTTGACTATAAAGAGGCTGGCCCACAGCTTCTAATACAGGCTTTTTTGCAGAGGATAGTAAATGGGGGAGGGGATATTGAGCGGGAATATGGATTGGGGAGGATGCGGACAGATATTTTAGTTGTCTGGCCGTATAAGGAAGGAGTACAGAAGATAGTGATAGAACTGAAGATAGTTCATAAATCGGTCAATGGGACGATTAATGAGGGGGTAAGACAGACGTTGGAGTATATGGATCGATGCAAGGGTGAGGAAGGACATTTAGTTATTTTTGATAAGAGTAAGGGAAAGAGTTGGGAGGAAAAGGTATTTAAACGGGAGGAAGTGTGTGAAGGGAAGCGGGTTGTAGTGTGGGGGATGTAAAGGCGAGAAGATGAGAACTTGAGAAGATGGGAAGTTGAGAGGATGAGTAAAAAATAGAAGATGAAACCTAACTTGGGGTATAGCTTGCTTATATACATCGATGATTTTATTTGGATGCCTGATATTATTGAGAAATTGATCCTGAAACACCATGTCACAGGTTGTAAATTTTTATGCGATTGCTTAGATGTTAAGCAAAAAAACTTGATAATAGAGTAACAAGGTTCATAAAAAACAGGTATTGACTTATCTGAAGTTAACAGGTTATAAATATAGGATATTTGTTAAATTTTGGGGAAGCCCTAATGAAAAATGGGATATTAGGGATAATAAATGGTTATATTAAATAAGACTAAAAGATTAATCTCACACGAAGCCACAAAGTTTTTTGCTTAGTATTTGATTTTTGTTTTTGTTCTTTCTTCGTGGCTTTGTGTGAGATATTATTTTTTAAGGTTTTAGAAAATGGAGGAAAATAGAATGAGGTCATCAGCTTGGGGTAAATGTTTGGGCAAGGGGAATGGGGTCGATAATTTTGGTAAAGGTACCCGAAGTTGGGGGCGGGGGATTGGTGTTTTGCTTAGTTGCCTGGTTTTAGGGCAGGTGGTTTTGTTGGTGGTGGGGATGGTTGCGGGTACTGCGGCGGCAGCGGTTGAGGGGCCGAAGTGGCAGGGGGGATTTCCGAAGCAGGATGGAGAAAAGATACTTCTTTTATGGTCACCTGTTCCAAAGGCATCTGCTTACAGAATTTATAGAGATGATAAGTTATTAACAACAGTACAAAATAATAATTATATAGATGAAAAAATTACGCCAGATCAACAATATTCTTACGCAGTTAAAGCGATAGTGGATAATAGTGAAACTCCGTCAAGTGAAAAAAAAATTGTAAAGGTGCCTAAAAAGGTTGAGTTAAAGATTATTACTGTAACTCAACCTAGTGGAGTTGATGCACTCGCCTTGAGTGACCAAATTGCTTTATTATGGGATATGTCTTCCTCACCTAATGTAGCTGGATATAATATTTATAGAAGTACAAATGCTGATAGTGGTTTTGAGAAGATTGGCACCTCAACTAATAACAGTTATAGTGATAGAAATGTATCACCTGGTAAAACCTATTATTATGCCGTTAAGGCTTTGGATAAAAGTTTTAAAGAGACTGAGATGAGTAAGATAGTTTCTGGGAAAATTAATATTGTAACTACTCTTTCTCAAAATAAAAAGGAAGAACCTAAATTAGTTGTTAAGTCTACTAATCTCTTAAAAAGGATTAAATTACCTGGTTATGCCCTTGAAGTGGCGGTAAATAATAAAGGAGAGATATATGCAAGTTGTTTAGCTTCAGTAGTTAAATATAGTAGTGTTGTGTTAAATAAAGATGATAAAGAGTGGGATGATAAAAAAGATGCTGCTGAAGAAGAAATTAAGGTTATTGATGGTGATGGGAAGTATATGGCTGGGATGACGTTTAATAATAAAGGAGAATTAATAGTTTCTGATTTTCTTAAAAATGAGATAAAAATTTTTTCAGGAGATCATCTAATTTATTCATTCTCATTACCTAATGAGTTAGAGGGAACAGGTTATACCTCTCAAGGACGTTTCCTAAAATATAAAAAATCTGGTCCTTATGATATTTCCCAATCATCTGTAAGTAAAAAGTTTTATATAGTTGATGGAGCCAATACAAGAGTACTTGTTTTTGATCAAAATTATAAATATATTGGAGTGCTTGGACAGGGAACTGAAAATATGATAATCCCTGGGGCTAAATATATTGGAATAAACTCTGAAGGGATGATATATATCTCAGCTTTTAATATGGTATATCTATTTGATAAAGAAGAAAAATTTATTAAAAAATTTGGTGGAGAGGGACAAGGGGTAGGAAATTTTAAGGCAATAAGTGGCCTTGCTCTTGATAATAAAGATAGATTATATTTAGATGACGCATCTAATGCTACAATACAAGTTTTTGATAAAGAAGGGAAGTTTTTATATGTATTATCAAATAATATAGGAGATGGACCAATTAAGGCTAATTTACCAATAGGATGTTATATAACAGATAATCAATTATTATACGTAATTGAACAAGCTTCTAAGAGAATGGCTATATTTAAAATTAATAAATAACAAGGAGGTTGTATTTTTATGATTAATAAAAAATTAGTAAAAAAAATATTATTCCAAGGAAGTTTAATTATTATATATTTTGTATTAGTCTTACCAAATAGTGAGGGTGCTATATATAAATCAGCTCATGACATGGACCACATGATTGCCGAAGTATATCAAACAAGTTTACCTCCAAAATCTGGTCCGTGTTCTTATTGTCATGTCCCGCATAAGGCGACATCTCAGGCTAGGTTATGGCCAGATAATCTTCCAACGGCGCCAGCAAATGGAGATATTTGGGGGCAGAGTTATACAACAGCATTTTGTGCATATTGCCATCTGCCTGCAAGTCCATATGAAACACAATCTTATGGGAAAATTGTGTTGCCTAGACCATTTAGAAATGATTCTCATAGAAGAGATAAGGGTATTTTAACTACAGGCCCATGGGGAAATCCTGATATTGATTTAGCCGCATTAGATAATGTTCCAATGGAAGTAGGACATAGTTCGGGAATAGCTGGAGATGGAAATCTTAAATGTACATCTTGTCATAATGTCCATGATAATTCTTTTCGTCCTTTTTTAAATACATTTGGTGGAACTGTTGGAAATGGTGACCTTCAAGGTTTTTGTATGCGATGTCATGTAAACAGGGCTAATGGGTATCAACCTAATCTGGCTGGAGTTACACCACAAGTCCCACAACTTGGAAATCAAAATTTATTTGGTAATCATCCTACTGGTGTTTTAATAGCAGATAGTGGATACAGGGGAGGTCCAGATTCCGCTTTAAAAAATCCTCCTACATTTCCTTTCGCTTCCCCTTTAACAGCTCCACCACTTATAATTGATTCATTCGAAATAGGAAAAGGAGATTGGAAATTAGGGCCACATATAGATCATGATAATAGAATGAGTTGTGCTACTTGCCACGCTGTCCATGGATTGGAACTAAATGATGCAAATCCTGCTCTATCTGATACTCTTGGTGGGGTGACAAGAAATGGTGTAAATGTGCCAAGGCTACTTGCAGATAATTATGAATCTACTTATACTGATCCGAAAGTCCCAGCTACAAATCTTTTGCCAGGTGATGATTTTTATAGTAATCAAGTGTGCATAGATTGTCATTATAATGGACAGGTACAGAATTATGGGGGTATCCCTGTTGATTTAGTTTCTTCTTCTGGAACTCCAGCTATAACAGGTTGTGACATGGGTTCAGGGCCAGGGGCATTAGGTACTGTTAGTCATCCTATAGGTAGACCGTTTAACCCTTGTTGGAAGCCGAAGACAATTAAGTTTATTACAAAAGCAGTAGGTACTAATCCTCTATGGTATCCATGGTATCAGAAAGGTGGTGCTGCAGGAGATGAACGGCTTATCTGTACATCTTGTCATGATGTACATTGGGCGCCACAAAGAAATTTTTGTTTAGCCAGGGCATGTAATGAGTGTCATACTCATCACATGAAAAATCATCATCCATCTAGTTATGACCCTGATTGGAACAATCCAACTAATCCTGAATATAATTATGTTATTCCTGCGGGTAGAGCTACTGGTGAAGGTAAAGCTGCATACGAAGTTCGAGTAGATCTTCATTTAGAAGCAACTGCCCAACTTCCATTTAAAAATTTTAAATTATATTCTCCAAGTGAGGTTATTCCAACGCCTGATGGTTATTGTGCATTAGTCCCTGGAGCTGTTGGTAATTATAATAGTGGTCTTATGGTCTGTCAGACTTGTCATGGTGGTGGTATGGTACCTGGTGCAGTTTCTGGAACAAGTGCCGCGTCTGCAAGTGTTGCAGCCAATGATTTTTGTACTGGTTGTCATGGGACAGCACATAATTATTTTAAAGGAAAAGAAGCAGGTGCTGATATTGCTGCAACTAATAAAAAATCTGAATGGTGTGTCTTTTGTCATACAATGAATCCTAGCCAGTATACATTTGCTCATGGTCAGGGTACACGGTATACACCAGCAACCCGTACTGGTACACATTATTGTTCAGGCGATGAAATAGGAAATATTCCAGTTACTCCATTGAGACCTGTAAATACTATTAACTATGGAAGACATGCTAATCCTGATCCATTTTATTCTGGAGGAGTTCCTAATTTGGGAGGTCCCTGGTATTCTTACTCAGGTGAAAATGGATTACCTGTTGAAGTGTATTCCAAATATGGAGATGGAGGAGATTTTATATGTGAATCTTGTCACACTCTTGATGAGAATAATAGATATTCAATAAATAGGAATAGAGGTATGGATAAAGGACATAATGTTCGTTTGTTATTGGCCCCAGCTGGTGAAGATGCAAAAATTTTAGGTTTTACTCCTGGGGCTCCTCCCCCAGCAGGTTTAGAAGACCTTCCTGGACAAGATATGTGTGTTGGATGTCATGGTGTAACTCCTGGAGGAGGACATACTCATCCTGTTGAGGTAATCGCTTCTAGAAATATTACTGATGCCCTTGATCCAGATGCAGAAGGATCACTTAGAAGTGATGGGGTTATTAATTGTGAATCATGTCATCGCGCTCATGATGCAAGTGGAACTGCTGGAGCAGCTATAATAAAATATGACCCTGTTCCAGGAACTCCACCGCCTGTTTTAAGTAGTGGTGGCACAGGAGGGACAGTAATCCAACCTCGTAGGATTGATGAGTTATGTATAGAGAAGGTTGGTCATGTTGATGAGAGCTATGAGTTGTGTAATCAGTGCCATAATCAGGGTTATAGATAAGATTTGGTATGATTTTCTAGAGTTTTGTGGAACGTATTTATAATTTATAAAAATTAATAGTGCTCATGGGAGGTATGGGAATAAATGGTTTGGTGGAGGTGGACTTTGGAAATCCGACTTTTTCAGTAAAGTCTATTTCTCAAGATGTATTTCCATGATTTATATGGTAAAAATTAGGCACAGAGGAAAAACAAAAAAACCTTAAAAACTTTGTGCCTATGTGCCTTAACCTACTGATCTTTAACTAACCTAACAGGTCTTACCTAGGCTAATAGTTACCAGGAAAAACCTAAGTTGGAGTACTATATTAGAAGAAAAAGATAAATTAATTGAGGAATTAAAGAAAAAGATAAAGTGCTAGTACAAAAAAAATAAGCAGGGGAATAAAAAAGGAAGAGGGGAATTTTGATTTTTAAAAACTAATCCTTTCAAATGGTATAAAGTAAAAAAGCTACTTTATACCATTTAAAAGGATAAAAGAAAGGGGGCGTAAGATGAAGAGAAGGAGAATTAAAGGGAAGGGTTTTTTTTTAGTTTTAGCTATACTTCTTATTTTAATCCACACTGCTGCTGCTCTTGAATCACCTAAGTGGCAGAAGGTAGAGGAAGGGAAAGAGGGCGATAGGATTATCCTTATCTGGTCTCCTGTAAAAGGTGCAACTGGGTACAGGCTTTATCGGAATAATCAGTTATTAACAAGTCCTGCCAGTAATAATTATATTGATCAAAAAATTACTCCTGGCGTATCTTATACCTATACTGTAGCTGCTATTGTAAATGGGAAGGAGGCTGGACGTAGTGAGGAAAAGAAGGCTTTAATCCGAATTAAGGTCGAGAAGAAGATTGTGCTGATGTCTCCCCCAACTAATCTGGATAAAATTGTCTTGAGCGATCAGATAGGCCTATTATGGGAGGCCTCACAGGCAACAGATTTTATGGCCTATAATGTCTACCGAAGCGATAAACCAGATGGTGAATTTACCTTGATTGCCTCTCCTACGCAAAATGTCTATAATGATAAGGACATCACACCTGGGGATACTTATTATTATAACATATCAGCCTTGGATAAGAATCTAAAGGAGACAGCGCCATCAAAGGTGATAAATGCCAAGGTAGAAGTTGCAATTTCAGCAGAAAAAACAAGGGAAAAGAAGGGAGCTGAGACAGTATCTGCGGCAGAGATCAAACTCAAACCAACACGGCTACTGCTAAGGCTCAAGTTGCCATATTATGCAGGAGAGACTCTTTATGCCAACGGTGATCTTTATATTAGTTGTTTTAAGTATCTTATCAGGTTTAAGGATATAGATAAGACCATAGCAGCTAAGAGTTATAAAAAGCCTGATGATGATAAGATAAACAGGAATGGGATGGAGATACCCTATAGTGTGCTTTTGAAGGATGAGAATGAATTAAGTAAGGGGATAGATGGGATGGGGATGGGGATCAGTGGAGAGGTGATGATAACAAATAGGGCTCAAAATACAATCCATGTCTTAAAGGATGATAAGGTCGTAAAGATCTTTAATTTAAAGATTCCAAAAGATAAAGATGCTGGTTATGTTTATCAGGGTAAAAAATACAAGTATAAGCAGCCTAGGCCTACTGATGTCGTTCAGGCTTCTAATGGAAATATCTATGTAGTTGATCCACCAAATTGTCGGGTTGTAATCTTTGATAGAAATTATAAAGAGATTGGGGTGTTAGGAGAAGGGACAGAGGATAGGGTTATTCCATTTTGTAGCAGGATTGCCTTGAATTCAAAGGGGACGATCTTTGTTGATAATTCTAGCTATATCAGGATGTATGCAGCAGATGGTAAATTCATTAAAAAGATTGGCGGCCCTGGTAGTGGGGGGGGAAGCTTTGGAGACTATCTGAGGGGGGTGTATGTAGGTAGTAATGACTTGTTATATGGTGTTGATAGTCTTAATGGAAATATCCAGATATTTGATGAAAACGGGAAATTCCTCAACCTTTTATGTAATGAAAAGAAAGATGGGCCTGTGAATGCCAATATGCCAGGAGGGATTTGTGTTAGTGGGAACAAGGTTTTTATCTATGAAGCGATGTATAACCGGGCGCCGATATTTACAATGGATATAAAGTAGTTTTTTTATTTTATATCCATTGTAAG
>JAZDLJ010000135.1:0-17145 GCA_043802115.1 bacterium
GTCTTTTTGAATTTTCTAAGCTTGCTTCCCTAAATTGCCTAACTCGCTTCGCTCAAACAGAGGCAATTTTACGGGAATCTGTGCTAAGAAAATTTACAAAAAGCCTACTAAATAACTCACTCCAGCAAAATTTTTGTCTTCTTTTGCCCCTAGAGGATAAGATATTTATTTTGGAAAGATGTCTATTTAAAAAAATGGAGAAAAAAATGAAACAAAAATTTGTTAAAATAATAGGATTAGCAGGAGGTGTATTAACTGTTATTGGAATCTTCTTACTCCTATTATTAGACCCAGAATTAATGGATAGATATGGATTGATTTTAGTTGGAGTAGGAGTTGCATTTATACTTATTTCTATAGCCCTACGGCCTGGAGTCCTTAAAGATATATTTAAAAGTAGATCTGTAAAATATGGCACAAACCTTGGAATATTAATTATGCTGGTGTTTGGGTTAATTATTATGGCCAACTATATTTCTGCTAAACATAGTAAAAGGTTTGATTTAACTGAAAGTAAGATTTTTAGTTTGTCAGAACAAACAATTAACATCTTAAATACCTTACCCAGAGAGATAAAAGTTAAGGCCTTTTTTAAGGAAGATGAGACAAAAACAAAGACAGAAGATTTACTTAAAGAATATATTTACCAATCAAAAAAGATTTCTTATGAATTTATCGATCCTGACAGACACCCTGCTGATGTTAATAAGTATGGGATAAAGACATATGGAACAATGGTAATTGAAAGTGGTGGACATGAGACAAAGATTAATACAGCTACAGAATCAACTATTACCAATGCTGTCTTAAAGGTAACAAGAGATAAACAAAAGATAGTCTATTTTCTTGAGGGGCACGGTGAACATAGCATTGATGATCAGGACAATAGTGGTTTTTCAATAGTTAAGAAAGATATCGAAGGCCAAAATTATATAGTTAAGAAATTGAACTTAGTAGGCGCTAATAGAGCGCCTGATGACTGTTCGGTTTTGATCTCTGCTAGTAACACAAAGCCTTTGTTTGAGAATGAAGAAAAGGCTATAAAAGACTATCTCAATAAAGCTGGAAGATGGATAGTTTTACTTGATGCCTATTCAAATCCTGGAATGGACAAATTTTTAGATGATTGGGGGGTAATAGTTGGTCGCGATGTAATTGTGGATAAGATTGCTAAACTCTTAATAAGTGGCGATTATTTTTCTCCACTAGGTAACTATGAACCTCATGAAATAACGAAAGGCTTTAATTTTACTACCTTTTATCCGTTAGCTCGTTCAGTTGTTCCAAAACGGCTTTCAGGTGAGGGGTTGATTGTTAACTCCATTGTAAAATCAAGTTCAAATAGCTGGGCAGATACAGTTGATATTACTAATAAAATGAATGAACAGGTTGAAATAAGTTATGATCCCAAGGAGGACAAGATTGGCCCTGTCTCTCTAGCAGTAGTAATAACTAAGGATATAAAAGATCAAACAAAGGTAGGAACTCAATTAAAAAAAGAGAAAGAAATTGAAGAAACTGTGGCCAAAGAGGATAAAGCAACTAAGCAGGCCAAAATAGCTGTCTTTGGAGATTCAGATTTTGTAACAAATCAATATTTTGCTCTCCAGGGAAATGGCGATTTGTTTATAAGGACATTAAACTGGTTAGCAGAAGAGAGCGAATTAATAGCCATCAGGCCTAAAAAGGGTAAATATGAACCTTTGACTCTTACACCTTTACAAGGGAGGATAATATTTTATCTCTCAGTTATTATCTTACCACTAATTATTATGGTAACAGGTATAAAGATATGGTCACATAGGAGAAGCTTATGAGGAGAAAGAATACCTTTATAACAACTTTAGTAATCAGCCTTCTCTTTGGAGGAATGTTGGCCTATGTCCTGATTGTTGAGGTTAAAGGGGGAAAAAGGAAAGAAGAGGCCGAGGAAAAAGCAAAGAAGGTCTTGAACTTTGATCAGGATAAAGTAAACGAGATTGCCTTAACATATAAAGATAAAAAAGAATTTAAGATAGTAAAAGTGAATCCTGACAGATGGCAGATTAAGCAGCCCTTAGATGTCAGGGCAAGCACTGGTGTCCTTAATAGTATATTAGCTGAACTTTCAACTGCTCAAAGTCAGCGATCGGTTGATAAGAATCCAGGTGATTTATCAGCTTATGGGCTGGATAATTCAGCGCTTGAAATTAAGATTACATTATCAGATAAGAGTTTCCAGACTTTACAACTAGGGGTGAGAAATCCTATGGGAGCTACCGCTTATGCTAAACGGACTGATAGCGCTGAAGTATTTTTAGTCTCAGAGAAGCTTTTTGATTTGTTTGAAAAGGATATTTTATGGTTAAGGGATAAAGAGGTGTTTCATTTTGATGTTACTAATGTAAGTAGTCTGATCATTGAGCAGAAGGATAAAAAGGATCAAGCAGTAGATCTGGTAAGATCAAAAGATAAGGATGAATGGCGAATAGTAAGACCACAAGAATTGAAGGCAGATCGAGAAATGATAAAAGATATGATTTCTGCCCTTAATTATCTAAGGGTGGATAGCTTTGTAGGAGATAATGTCTCTGATTTTAATCCTTATGGTCTGGTTGAGCCAGCGCTTAGGGTAACTCTTAAGGTAAAAAATGGAGAAGAGACGCAAACCTTGTTTTTGGGTAATCAAAAAGAGGGCAAGGTTTATGCTAGGATAGGGGATGAAAAATCTGTTTATCTAATAAATGAGGATATCTTTAAGAAACTTAATAAGGGTGTTGATGAGTTAAGGCATAAGAAATTGGTTGAACTTAATAAGTATCGAGTAAAGAAGCTAAGTCTGAAATATTTTGATAAAAAGATCATCCTTAAAAAAGAGAAAGATGGGGGAGAATGGGAGATAGTTGAGCCTGTTGATGCCAGTAGGGAAGTAGAATATTCAAAGGTGTCAGAGATCTTAACTAAGATATCAGAGATAAAGGCTGATAAATTTATTACAAGGCAGGATTTGAGTGATAAGGAAATGGGATTTGAAATACCTAAATTAGAGGTTACGCTAACCTTTGAAGAGGGTGATGAGAAAGAGAAGAAGGAGAAAGAACAGGGTATTACTATTGGTAATTTAAAGTCAAAGGAAGAGGGGTACTATGCCAAGGGTAGTAGTTTGGAAGGGGAGGTTTTAGTTAAGGCTGAGGAGGTTGAAAGGTTGGAGGTGGATGTTGAGGGTATTGTTGAAAAGACCTGATTATAATGGATTTAGGGGAGATAGATAATTTAAAAAATTCAATAAGTTAGCATAAGTATTAGTATAGCCGACCATTGTTATATACACAAAAATATCATTTTATAAATCATAAATCACCTAAAAAATATATAAAAGCACTATTTAGATGTAATTATTTCAGTATATTGCTGCCTCCCCTAAATCCGTTATAATCAGAATATATCAAAAAGATCAAAAGGGATAAATGATAATTTAAACGTATGAGGTGAGGCTGAAAAATGTTTTTTTTTTAGCTTCTCGGCTTCTTATTTTTATGGCGTATCCTCTAAAAAAACAAGAAAAAAAATTTACCTATAATGATTATTTAACCTGGCCAGATGAAGAGCGATGGGAATTGATAGAAGGTGTTGCCTATGATATGAGCCCAGCTCCTTCAAGACAGCATCAAGCAATTCTAAGAGAATTGCTGCTAGAGTTCGCAAGTTTTTTACGTGGTAAAAATTGTAGAGTATATGTTGCGCCGTTTGATGTAAGATTACCAGAAAGAGGTGAGAAAGATGAAGATATTACAAATGTAGTCCAACCTGACCTTGTAGTGGTCTGTGACAGACAAAAGTTAGATAATAGGGGGTGTAAAGGCGCTCCTACTATAGTTATTGAGATAGTATCTCCTTATACAGTATCAAAGGACATACAGAAAAAGTTTTTTTTGTATGAGAGGTTTGGAGTAAAGGAATATTGGATAGTCCATCCGATTGACAAGACAGTAATGGTCTTTAAATTAGAAGAAAACGGGGAATATGGGAGACCTAAGATGTATACCGAAAATGATAAGGTAGAGGTAGATATTTTAGGTGCACTAGTGATAGATTTAGATATAGTTTTTAGAGAGGAATAAAGATAGAAGCTTAACTCGCTTGAGGAGAGGGGTGAATAATGGCCTATCCACTTAAAAAAGAAGAAAAAAGATATACTTACAAAGATTACCTAACCTGGCCAGATGAAGAACGATGGGAATTAATCGAAGGGGTTGCCTATGACATGAGCCCAGCTCCTTCCAGATTGCATCAGGGGATATTAATGGAACTGTCGAGGCAATTTGCTAATTATCTCCTTGATAAAAGTTGTAGGGTATATATTGCCCCATTTGATGTAAGATTACCTGAGGGAAATGAAAGGGACGAGGATATTACAAATATAGTTCAACCCGACCTAGTCGTTATCTGTGATAAAGATAAGTTAGATGATAAAGGGTGTAAAGGCGCTCCTACGTTAGTTATTGAAATAGTATCACCCCATACAGCCTCTAAGGATATGAAGAAAAAGTTTTTTTTGTATGAGAGGGTAGGGATAAGGGAATATTGGATAATCCATCCAATTGATAAGACAGTAATGGTCTTTAAGTTACGGGAAGATGGAGAATATGGGAGACCTACGATGCATAGCGAAAAGGATAAGGTAGAAGTAGATATTTTAGGTGCGCTCATAATAGACTTGGATATAGTCTTTAGAGAATGAAAAGTTAGGGGGAAATTTTATGTTTAAAAATATTTATATTACGACAATCATTATCTTTTTCTTATTATCTGTTCCGATAAACCTAGCAATTGCCAATCCCACAGTCACAGCCAGGACAGATAAAAAAGAGTATACTAAAAACAGCGCTCTTAACTTGGATATCGAGGTAGTTTGGGAAGGAGAGGCAGACGAGTACCTTATTTCAGCCCCAGAATTAAAACTCCCACAAGAGCTAGAAATGCTAGATCAATCGACACTCTCTACTTCAGGGGCAGATCGGCATTATTTAACCTATCATTACAAGATATTTGCCTCAAAGGTCGGAGATTATAAACTTGAGTCAGTAAAGGTTAAATATCGTCACAAAGGAGAAGATGAAGAACACGATCTTGATATTAAAGAGTTTAACTTGAAGGTTGTTCCTTTTACTATCCTTGGTTTAAGGATGCAATGGATAGCCTTGATTGCTCTTGGATTAATAATCGTGATTGTCATTCTAACATTTATCTTCGGTTCAAAAAAGAAAAAAAAGGCCAAAGAAGATTTAAAAAGAGAGGACGAGAGAGAAAAGGAAGGATGGTTAAATGAATTAATTGAATGTAAGAGATATAAGGTCAGTGGTGAGTATGATAAATTTTTAGAGAAGGTTCTAATATTAAAAGAGAAGTTTAGAAGATATGAGGGCTTTGATGAGCTTAAGGAAGAGATTATAGATCTTCAGGAAAAAATTAGATTCGCAAATTTTAAGCCCTCCTCTATTGAGATTGATAAACTTTATAGAGATTTAGAATTAGCAATAGGTAAACAATTTTTAGAGAATAAGGATAAGGGATTAGAAGGAATAAAGTGGCTTGAAAGGTAAAGTGGACTTAAATATGTTACCGTTTTGGGAAAAAGAAGGTGATCATTTGGATATAGATAATCTTGTTTAAAAAAAAGGAGGGGGTAGCAATGATCGAAGAGATTACTAAAAGAGTAGAGGAAAAAAGACCTTTAATTAAAAAATTAAACGATGAGATTAACAAGACTATCGTAGGCCAAAGTTATATGATAGAAAGAATATTAATCGGGATTCTGGCTAGCGGTCATATCCTGGTGGAGGGTGTTCCTGGTTTAGCTAAGACTACAGCAGTAAAGACTTTATCTAAGGTAATTAGTACAAAATTTCAACGTATTCAGTTTACGCCAGATTTATTGCCAGCAGATATTGTTGGCACCCAGATCTACTTGCCAAAGGATAATGTGTTTACTGTAAAAAAAGGGCCTGTCTTTGCCAATATTATCCTGGCTGATGAGATTAACCGTGCCCCGGCTAAGGTTCAAAGCGCTCTATTAGAGGCAATGCAGGAACGGCAAGTAACTATAGGGGAAAATACCTTTAAGCTTGAAGAACCATTCATAGTTATGGCTACCCAAAATCCGATTGAACAGGAGGGGACTTATCCTTTACCTGAGGCTCAGGTTGATCGGTTTATGCTCAAGATTAATATAACCTATCCTAACAAGGTTGAAGAAAAAGAGATCATGAAGAAGAATACAAGCAGGTCAACGGAGAATATAAACGCTGTTATTTCTCCAGCAGATATCTTACAATTACGAGAGATTGTTGATCAGGTATATATTGATGATAAGCTCCAGGACTATATAGTTGACCTTATCTTTGCAACTCGAGAGCCCAAATTATATAAATTAACCGACTTAGAAAATTATATCCAATATGGTGCATCACCCAGGGCAACCATCTATTTAAATCAGTCGGCAAAGGCCTATGCTTTTTTACAAGGGCGAGGTTATGTTACTCCTCAGGATATAAAGTCTGTAGGGAGGGATGTCCTCAGACACAGGATTATCTTAACCTACGAGGCTGAGGCCGAAGATTTGACCACAGATGATGTGATTGGGAAGATATTTGATAGTGTTGAAGTGCCGTGAGTTCATGAACCCATCTCAAAATTTAATTACTCTAATGAACCGCGAATAGACACTAATAAACGCGAATTCAAAAAAAATATTAGCGTTAATTTGCGTATATTAGCGGTTCAAAAAAAAGGGGGAACTGGCCCTAAATAAATTATGAGCTTTATATGTAGCAAGATATAGTATCTGCCACTTATCATAAAAATTTTATGATTACGGGGGCGCATTCGCAAGGAAAAACACTGGACGAATTAAATATTAATTTAAGGGAAGTTATCGAAATGTTGTTAGAATAATCAGAAAGGATAAAAGATATGATAGATACTATTGTAAAATATCAAGCAAGTATTTTTGTTAATGCAAAAGACATAACGCCCAGCCCAGATAATATTACAAATCTCATTAATATATTTCGGGATAGAGAATTTATACCAAATACCTTTAACGAGATAGCTCCTACTAGTTTAGAACCACAAACCCGGCTTCTTCTAACAAATTCAACTAATGAATGGAAAATACTTTTTGCCTCATCCAGAATTGATATTGAAAAAATTGCAATAGAACCCAAAGGAAACAACATGGGAGAGCTTAGTGTCTTTTGTGCAGATGTTATAGATTTTTTTGGAAGAATACTTACTAAATATAACAAAAAGTCTAATCGTCTTTCTCTTAGCACAAATTTTCTCCTTAAAGAAATGACAGATGTAATGTTATCAAATATATATTTAAAACTCTTCAAACCATCAAAGTTTTACCAACAGAATTCACCTTTTGAATGGGATTGGAGATCGGTTTCAAGAGTACCAATAAAAGAGTTAAAAGATGAGCTAAATGTTATTTCAAATATAAAACGTATTAGAGGGAATCTCAAAACTAAAACTGTCGTAGAGCCCTTTGATAGGATAGAGATATCTCTTGATATTAATACAATTAAAGAAAATTCAGAACATAGATTTGAACTTAATCAGATCAAAAAATTCTATGAATATGTACTGAAATTACACAATGATATGTTAAAAGAATTAATGGAGTTTATTCATGGATAATATAATCGAAGAAAAATCTTCCACTAATACAGGAGATATTTTGTTAGGCTATAATGAACAAAATTTCCTTATTGAAAAGCTTAAAACTGGATATCCAAGATTAGAGACAGAAGAGCTATCTGACTTTGAAGAAACTATTTCAACTAGCTCTATGATTGATGAGAATTACATTAATGAAAGTAGATTTAACTTATTGAAAAAACAGTTTACAAAAAATTTAATCACTTTAATCACTGAAGAAGATTTTGAATATGGGATTGAGACTAAAGCGGATATATTGGTTAGGTCTCAAATGAAAATTAATAGTTTGACAACAAAACATTGGCTTAATTCTATATTTGTTGAATACATATCAGATATCTCAATTGTTATTGGATTGTTGCGCATTATTGCTCGGATTGATTTCTTTATTATTTATCCAGAAGGTCAAACAATGGCTGTTGCCGCCCTATCCCATAAAAATGTAGGAATTCAGGAATGTGGAGTAAGGGCATTTGAAAGTTGGGGGACATTAGTAGGTTTGAAGATACTTGAAAATCTTAAAGTATCTTCTTCCTGGTTACAGGAATACATAGATCAGGTAGCTTTAGATTTAAAAAAGGAATATGATAATGTCTTTGCTAATAAGAAAAATAGATAAACGTAAATGGCTTCAAACGGATATTTGTAATGGTGAGGATATATCAGCAGATGCTATTACTAATTGTATAAAAACAAAGGGAAATAAACTCTCTGTTTGGGAAAGCAAAACAGAGGCAGATATTGAGGATTCTATCCTTGCAATCGTCTCAAGTCATCAACATCTTGAAACTATTGATGTGGTATTAATGAATTCAGATTATTTAGGTAAACGTGGTGTTGATTTTATAGCAAGCCCCGGCCTGACTCCTATTGAAGAATTAAAAGATACTCATATAGATTTAGCTAATCTTTCCTATAAAAAGCTTGGGACAGTAGCTTATCATATAGCTGAGAGAATTAAAGACGACAGTATAAAAAGATATACCAAAGGCAGTTTGAAAGAAATTTTAAAAAGAGCGATTGATCAGAAGAAACTTAAGATTGATGATCTGGATGAAAATTTGAAAAAAGGGATTTTTAATTAGGAGGCGGTTATTAATGAGAGAAGTAGTCATCTATCTGGGAGAAGATGGGTATTGGGTGGCTGAATGTCCAAGTTTACCTGGCTGTATTAGTCAAGGGAGGACTAAAGAAGAAGTTATAAACAACATTAAGGAGGCAATTAACGGATATATAAATGTCTTAAAAGAGGACGGACTTCCTCTGTCCTTGAAGAAAAGTTTGAAACGATGGTGATAGCTGTATGAGTAAGCTTCCGAGTATTAAATATAAATTTACCCTTAGTAGGAGATTAACATGAGCATAAAAGATTTACAGGATTTTATAAATGCAAAAAAAGAAAAAGCGCAGGAAGAGATAAAAATAGATTGGAATAAAGAAAAAAGTGCCAGTAACCGCTAATGGACGCGAATAAACGCGAATAAAAACAAAAAAATTAGCGTAAATTAGTGTTCATTAGCGGTTAAAGTCTCTTTATGGAAAATTTACCATCAATTATTAAAATAATAAAACAGCATTATCCTGATATTCAGGCTATTTATATCTTTGGTTCCTATGGTACTGAATATGAGACTACTGAGAGTGATGTAGACATTGCCCTACTCTTGCCGCCACATATTTACAAGACCTTAAAAAAAGTACCCATTAGCGACTGTCGATATGAACTGGAAGATGTCTTAGAACGGACAGTTGATCTTATTAACCTTCGACTGGTTTCAACGGTTTTTCAAAATGAGATTATAGCCTCAGGTAAAAAGATATATTGTGCAGATACCTCTGCTATAGATGATTTTGAAGCTCTAACGCTTTCTTATTATCAGAAGCTCAATGAGGAAATAAAATTTATCTTGCAAGATATTAAAGAATGTGGAAGGATTTTATCAATATGAATGATGTTGTTCTTAGTAAAAAGGAGAGTATTGAGCGGTGTATAAAACAAATCAGGTGTTATTATTCTTTACCATCTAAATTACCTTTTAAGGAAGATTACATTAAGCAGGATGCTATTGCAGTTAACCTTCAGCGTGTTTGTGAATTATGCATTGATCTTGCAAATATAGTTATAAGAAAAAAGAAACTGGGACTACCTAAGGAATCTAGGGAAAGTTTTATAATACTATATAGAGAAAAAATTATTACAAAAATTATGGCGGAGCATCTCTCTGCAATGGTAGGATTTCGTAATCTACTGGTTCATCAGTATCAAGATATCGATTTGGAGATAATGATCGAAGTCATTGAAAAGCACATGGAAGAATTAATAGAATTTTCTACTATTATACTGGAGTACATTTAGAGGATAGTGTGGTCTGATATATGATAGATTTAAAAAATAAGTTTCAAAATATTCCTATTGATTACTCCTGGTCTTTTGCTGATAAAACAATAAAAGACACTTCCTATATTACACATGGTTACTATACATATCCCGCAAAATTTATTCCACAGCTTGCGTCACGATTAATTAATGAATACAGTAAGGTGGTAAAGCTTGCATTGTTATTGGGAATACTCAATTCCAAGGTGTAGATATTATGAATGCTGAAGTTTTTCAAGAACAATGCGAAAACATTGGTTTCAAGACTTACAATGTTATTCATAGGGAAATTCCATCTAAGATGCTACCATCAACAAGAGACACTGAAACAGGACAATTTGTAAAAATAAATGATAAAAATTTAAAATTAGCATATCCAACCGAGTATATTTTAATAATGGAGAAGACGTGAATATAAAAGACCTTATCAAATTATATGACAAAAAAAAAGAAAGGTATGGTATTGAAGCATATCGTTACATTTCAAACCTTTTGGCAGAAGCAAAGACACAACATGAAAAAGATTTTAATGGAACTGATCACGAGCAATCCTGGAGAGCGTTTAAGGGAAAAAATCTTGAAAAACTGATTGAATACATAATTACAGGTATATGGCACAACAGGGCAAGGCAATTTAATTTTTATTTAAGAGGATTTAAGTATTTGTTTATAATGAAGAAAAATAAAGAGGAATAAAAAATGCTCTCCCCTGAAATAATCAAAAAAATCAAAAAAATCCACATCCACACTAGTTCCATAGTTAATGATGTTATGGCTGGTGAATATGAAAGTGCCTTTCGTGGTCGGGGCATGGAGTTTGAAGAGGTTAGAGAATACCAACCTGGTGATGATATTCGTGATATTGACTGGAATGTAACGGCAAGGATGGGGCATCCTTTTATTAAGATATATCGTGAGGAGAGAGAATTAACTATTATGTTGATGGTAGATGTAAGCTCCTCTAGCCAATTCGGATCGATTAAGGAATTAAAAAATGAGGTTGCGGCAGAGATTGCAGCAATTTTCGCCTTTACAGCCATAAGAAGTAATGATAAAGTAGGCCTGATTATTTTTAGTGACACTATTGAAAGGTATATCCCTCCTAAGAAAGGACGAGGCCATGTCTGGCGAGTAATTAAGGAGGTCATTGAACATAAACCAATGAAGCGTTCTACTGACCTGGTTATGGCCTTGCAGTATCTAAATAAGGTTCAAAAAAGAAAATCAGTCTGTTTTTTGATCTCGGATTTTATGTGTGAAGGGTATGAGCAGATATTAAGAGTCTCACGTCAACACCATGATCTTATTGCTATCTCCATTACTGATCCAAGAGAGGTAGAATTGCCTAAGATAGGTTTTATTGAGCTCGAAGATGCTGAGACTGGCGAGGCGATCTTAATAGATACCTACGATTCAAACATAAGAAAAGGGTTTTCAGCCCTGGGCGAGAAAGATCGAGAGACAAGAAAACAGGCGTTTAGAGCTATGAATATTGATTACGTTGATATCCGTACTAATCGGTCTTATATTCAACCAATTATTAGATTATTTAAACAAAGGGAGAAGAGGATATGATAAAAGTGCCTGAGACCAGGGTAATTAAAAAGAAGAAGCTCTTTGATGCGCGATCGGCCTTTTTTTCTTTGATCGTGCTGATGATGTTTTTGACCTTGCTGATTATTGAACTTAAGAAGCCAAACAGGCAGGAATCAATTACTAATAAAAATTGGACAGGAGAGATGGAAAGGGAATTGGCAAGTAAATTACGCAGTGTTGGTTTAAATGAAGAATCAGCCAGACATTATGAGGCTTATCTAAGTGAATCCGATCCTCTCCCTAAAGAAAGAAGCAAACTTGCCTTTAGTATCGGCTCTATCTATATGGATGCCAAAGATTACGAACAGGCCATAAGGTGGTTTTATCAGGTTGAAATAGCTGATCCCCAGACAGACCTAAAATCCGAAGTTAATTCAAAGATCATAAATTGCTTAGAACATCTTGGTCGTTATCATGCTGCTGAATATGCCCTGAATGCCAGGACATCACTAGATAGTAATGATAAGAAAAAGGAAGAAGGGAAGGGTGGTAAGGTGATTGCCAAGATTGGTAATGATGAGATTACCATGTCCGAGGTTGATCGGCAGCTTGAAGAGATGCCTCCTTGGATCAAAAATGAATATAAAAATAAAGAAAAGAAAAAAGAGTTTATCGAGCAATATGTAGTAAGTGAACTACTTTATAGAAAAGGCTTAAAAAAGGGGTATGATAAGGATAAGGAGGTTAGAAGTCAGGTAGATCAGATTGTGAAACAGTTGATTGCGAATAAGGTGAAAGAGGAAGAGATCAAGGAAAAGGTCAAGATTGAAGAGGATGATGTAAAAAATTATTTCCAGGCTAATCAGGATAAGTATAAAGAAAAGGAAAAGGTCAAAACCTATGAAGAGGTTAAGGAGAGGGTAAAGAGCGATTATATCCGACAGAAGCAGGAAGCAGCGTTACAGAATCTTATGGGAGAGATATTAAAGAGTTCTGAAATTGTGATCAATTGGGAGAATATGGAGTAAGGAAGGAGGTAGGCTTATGACTCAAAGACAAATTTTGGAAGAAATGAAGAAATTAGGTCCATCAGAGTGTTTAACAATAGTAGAAGAGGTATTACATATGATTCATAATGATCTTCAAAAAAGAGAAAAACCTGTTATATCTTTAAAAAAGAAAAAAAGTCAATTACAAAGAGCGGCAGAGAGTTTATTGTCAGATTATTCAGTACACGATGAATTAACTATCTTTACATCTCTTGATAGTGAGGATTTTTATGCAAAGAGGTGAAGTTTGGCTTATTAATTTGGATCCAACAATTGGAGTAGAAATAAGAAAGATACGGCCAGCAGTTATTGTAAATGATGATGCTATTGGGATTTTGCCACTCAAAGTAATTGTTCCAATTACAGACTGGAAAGATCATTATGCACTTGCACCATGGATGGTTTGTTTGGAGATAAACAAGGAAAATGGATTAAATAAGACTTCAGCAGCAGATGCCTTTCAGGTTCGTTCTGTAGCTCAAGAAAGATTTGTAAAACAATTAGGAAGACTTAATAACGTAACGATGAAAAAGATTAAAAGTGCATTAGCGATTGTGTTGTGTATTGACGAGAGATAAAAAATGAAGAAACAAACAATAAAATTTAAATACCTATTTGCGTCATTTTTGTTTTTTTATTTTGCTGTCTTAAACTTATCCGCTTGTAAGAAGTCAACCTCAAAGAAGGTATCTGAATCTAATCGTCCTCCTGTCGAAGTCCAGGCTGCGGTTGATAAAGTTAGCGCCACTATAGGTGATGTTATTACCTATACCATCACCATAAATGCTGACCCCAAGATCAAGGTAGATATCCCGGAGATTGGGGCAGAGATCGCTGAAATGAGGGTTATTGATTTTGGGGGTGAAGGACCAAAAAAGATTGAAGGACGTAAGGTTTGGACAAAATGGTATAAACTCCAGGCAGATATCGTTGGCTCTTATATTATCCCCCCTGTTAAGGTGGCTTATTCAGCCTCCACCCTAATTTCAAATAACAAAGAACCAAAAACGAAGAAGCAAGAACCAGGAAACAAGAATGAAAAAAAAACATCCGAGGTCTCCACTACCCAAATTTTCATTGAAATTAAATCTGTAATGAAGGAAGGAGAAAAGGCGCAAGATATCCGTGATATAAAACCCTTGGAAATCATCCCTCGTGATTATAAAAAGCAGTTTATTATTGGCCTGATCAGTTTAGTTGTAATCCTTATCCTTGTAGGAGGAATTATCCTTTATCTTAAGATGAGAAAGAAGGCCGAGGAGATAGTAAAGAGACCTGCACATGAGATCGCCTTTGATAAGTTAAAGAGATTAAAAGAAGAAAAACTCCTTGAGGATAATCGTTTTAAAGAATATTATTTTTACCTGACTGAGATTTTTAAAGATTATCTTGAACGACGTTATGGTTTTTTGGCTGCTGAAAGGACTACTGAAGAGCTTTTGCCAGAGATTGAAAGGTTGGATATCACCGCGAATTTAAAGACTGAGGCTAGGGCTTTCTCTAAAGAGAGCGATCTGGTAAAATATGCAGATATCATACCTTTAATAGATAAGGCAGAGCAGGATTTTCACTGGACATGGGGATTTATTGAGAGCACTAAGGAATCGGTGATGGAGGAAGAGGCTTAATGATTCATTTTCGTTTTGAAGACCCATGGTTATTATCCTTTTTATTAGTCATTCCACTCATAGTCTTCTTATACATTAAAAAGTATGGTGGAAACAGGGTAAAATTTTCTTCAATTAATAATCTAAAAAAACTAAAAAAATCAAAGAGTTTATATCTGAGACACATCCTGATCCTGCTAAGAGCTTTTGCTTTAGTTTTACTAATCTTAGGCCTTGCTAGACCTCAATCTGGGACTAAACTTATTGAAAGAACCACAGAAGGGATTGATATCATCCTAACTGTGGATACCTCTGGGAGTATGCAGGCCTTAGATTTTAAACTAGAAGGAGATCGGGTTGACCGTTTAACTGTAGTCAAAGACGTTGTAAAAAAGTTTATAAAAAAGAGGGAAAATGACCGCATAGGTATGGTAGTATTCGGACAAGAGGCTTTTACGCAGTGCCCCTTAACCATGGATTACGGCATCTTGCTAAGCTTTCTTGATCAGGCAAAGATTGGAATGGCAGGTGAATCAACTGCTGTTGGTTCTGCCTTGGGGGTAAGCGTTAAGAGATTAAAAGATTTAAAAGCCAAATCAAGGGTTATTATCCTCCTTACTGATGGTCGGAATAACAGTGGAAGAATAGACCCAAAGACTGCTGCTGAACTAGCTAAGAAGTTTAATGTCAAGGTCTATGCGATTGGAGTTGGAACAGAGGGTGAGGTACCTTTCTTGGTTGAACATCCCCTCTTTGGAAAGAGATATGCCTATGATCGGGTTGATTTAGATAAAGAGACCTTAAAGATGATTGCTGATACTACAGGAGGCAAATTTTATACAGCTTCTGATACCAAGGCCTTAGAAGACATCTATGGAGAGATTGATAAGTTAGAGAAGACCAAGGTTGAGGTTAAAGAGTATATGGAATTTAATGAATTGTTCTCTTGGTTTGTAATCCCAGCGCTTTGTTTGATCTTGTTGGAAGTGGTGTTGGCTAATACAAGGTTCAGAAAAATACCTTGATGAAAATTCGTGATGTAATAAAATTGGTTGAAAAAGATGGATGGTGTTTAGTTGTAACAAAAGGGAGTCATCGACAATTTAAACATTCAAAAAAATCGGGAAGGGTTACAATTGCAGGTCAACCTAATGATGATTTAGCTGCTGGGACATTAAATAGTATCTTGAAACAAGCAAAACTGAAGGAGGAAAGATAGTATGCATCGATTTCTTGTTATTATAGAAAAGGCAACTAATAATTTTTCAGCATATTCACCTGATCTACCAGGTTGTGTAGCTACAGGGGCTACAAGAGAAGAGGTGGAAAAAAATATGTATGAGGCTATTGAAATGCATATAAAAGGATTGAAAGAAGATGGTTTATTAATACCAGAATCTAATTCTTTCGCTGAATGTATGGCTGTTAGATAAATTAGACATCCTTTCAAAATAATCTTTTATTAAAACAGGAGGATAAGACCAAAATCTTTGTTTCGTTCGTTAGTGGAGTCTTTTTGAATTTTCTAAGCTTGCTTCCTTAAATTACCAAAACTCGCTGCGCTCAAACAATGGTAATTTTTTACGGGAAGCTGCGCTAAGAAAATTTACAAAAAGTCTTTAGTAAATTAAGGTATTTATTTTGGAAAGGTGTCTAATATATAAGGATATATCATAAATGAGATTCGGTAACCCAGTATTCATTTTCATATCATTATTTTGGATAATACCAGTCCTAATCCTTTTCTATATCTACGCCTTTAGAAAAAAGGAAAGGCTTATTGAGTTATTTTGCGAAAAAAAACTCTTTAGTGAGCTAATGCCTTATGTGAGCAAGGCAAGATCAAGATTAAAGGCTTTTTTTATCCTTGTAGCCCTGTTTTTTATTATTTTTTCTCTGTTACAACCACAATGGGGTTTTCACTGGGAGGATATTAAAAGAAAGGGCGTGGATATAATGGTAGCGGTTGATGTCTCTGAGAGTATGCTGGCAGAAGACGTAGAACCAAATAGACTAGAGCGGGCTAAAAGGGAATTGCAGGATCTTTTAAAGATGTTGGAAGGAGATCGAATAGGATTAGTTGCCTATGCAGGGACTAGTTTTGTCCAATGTCCATTGACCCTGGATTATGGGGCAGCACGGATGTTTTTGGATTATATAAATCCGGATCTGATTCCTTTAAAAGGTACAGCTATTTCTCAGGCCGTAAAGACCTGTATAGAGGCATTTGATAGATCAAAACGAGGTTCACAAGTTATTATTCTAATTACTGATGGAGAGGATCATCAAGGTGAGCCATTAAAGGCCGCTGAAGAGGCAAAAAATAAAGGGATTAAGATATTTACGATTGGGATTGGTAAAGAAGGTGGAGCGCCTATCCCCTTGCAAGATGGATCAGGTGGGTTTAAGAAGGATTCTCGTGGGAATATGATTATGACCAAGCTGGATGAGGTGACCTTGCAGAAGATGGCCTTAGAGACTGGGGGGATATATGTCCGTTCAGTGACTGGGGATATTGACTTAGAGAAGATATATAAAGAAGAGATAAAAAAGAAGATCAAGCAGCAGGAATTAAAAAGTACCCGTAAAGAGATATGGGAAGAAAGGTTTCAGTGGTTTTTATTTTTAGCTATAATTTTTTTGCTTTGGGAACAGGTGGTGGGGGAGAGGAGGAAGGCACGAGGTCGAGAAGTCGAGAAGATGAGTAAAAACTAAATTGTTAAGAGGTTATCACTAGTGTCCAATTAAAGCCAAAAAGTACCTTTCTGCAATTATTAACATGTTGATTTAGCGAGAACTTGAAAATCGTCTTTATTTGAAATCGAAAAAAATTATAATAAGCCTAAATTAGGTTAACGCCTCTTATACTAGC
>JAZDLJ010000041.1:0-4809 GCA_043802115.1 bacterium
CAATTCTTTGTATTGTAAGTATAAGTAGTCTCTTTCAAATTTTTTTTATTACTTCTTAGATAGGAACTTTTTATCATATTTCCATTTAAATCATAATAATAATTACTTTTAGTCACTGTGGCATAGGCAGAAGAGATATAAACTAAGAATATAACTAGAATAAAAGCGCTGATCTTCCATTTTGCAAACATAAGCAAAATTCTCCTTTTTAAAAAAATTAGGCACTGGTGTAGTTACATGGGAAATATAATTTGTTGATAATATAGTATATTATGGTTCTTTTTCTGAAGAAAATAATACCGATTTTTAGTAAGAAAACCCTCTTTTCACCAAAAATCAGATAAAAATCGAAATTTTTTTGTTAAATAAACCTTGTAATAATTTGATTTTTAAAAAGATTTCTGTCCCATGTAACTACACCAGTGCCAATAAGGTTAACACGCATGTTAACCTTTATCAATGGGTATTTTCTTGTAAGATATTATATAATGTAGGATGCAGTACCTCTATGTCTCATATCTTAATGGTAAGCGTTCTTTTTTCTGGATGCGTTCTTTGATTTGCTAAATGATGGTGCGAAGAATAGGGCTACGTTAATTGGGTAGTCTGTTGCGCCTTGACTGAGGTAGGATCAAGGGTTACGTAAAAGGTCATGAGTCCCAACTTTACGTAGATAAGCGGTATCACCAAGTTTTTGGTAGGTAAGACGGTAACCTTTTGAAATTCTAATTTCGTAAATATTTTCTTGGCCTGCCATCTTTTTATAACCTAAAGAGGGGTTGTTAGGATTTGTTTGAAATAGCTCAATGGCTTTTTTGGTTTGTTGCTTAAGCTCATTAGGTAATTTTTTATATAACTTAATAAAAGTTTGAGTAGCTTCTATATGCATTAGTGATCAAGTTTTTCAAACAATTCATTTATATTTTCAGTTTTTGTTGTGCGCCCCTCTTGGATATCTTGATGAGCCTCTGCTTCTTCCTTCTGCCATTCTGAAGTATAAAAATAGGCTTGAACTTTAGGTATCACAAGCTGAGGTTCAATAACAATTGTATTATCTTCTAATTTGATGTCAAGGTAATCGTTAATATGTAAGTGCAAGGCATCTACTATCTCTTTTGGTAAGGCAATCTGATAATTTTGACCTAATTTTCTTAACATAAATATTCACCTCTTAATTTCTGAGAAAATCTTTTATAATTATATACTACCGCATTAATAATATTTTGTCAAAATATTATTTTATTAAAAGCAGGATTTCCTAAAAAAACCGTTATACCTGAATCCATGGCATTGTTTTTGACAGACTATAAATTCCAAATAATTAAGCCAAAAATGCGTAACTTCTCAAAAAGTGTGGGGTAAGAAAAAATATCAATAAAACAAAATGTTATATTGCCAATTTCCTATTTTTTTGTAACTTTTTTCTGAAACAGTTTGCCTGTTTTCATCGAATAACTTTAAAATCAATATGTTAAAAATTTAGTGCGTAAAATGTTAGCCCGAAATTTGCAAAAAATTCAATTTTTAATTAATTGAATTATAAAGATATTTTGGGTAACCACACACTTTTTGAGAAGTTACAAACTTTTTACACAAAAGAGGGGTTTTATAACCCTTGATCAAGCATTAAAACGGCTTTATAAAAACAAATCAGAGTTGTTGCTGGTATTAGACCGTCCAGATATTCCCTTACATAATAATTTGAGCGAGAATGATATAAGAGAGTATGTGAAGAGACGAAAGATAAGCGGTTCGACCCGTAGTGATAAAGGTAAAAAATGTAGAGATACCTTTACGAGCCTTAAAAAGACATGCCGAAAATTGGGGATATCTTTTTGGGAATATCTTGAGGATCGGGTAAGAAAAAGAAATAAGATTTTTCCTTTAGCCGAAATAATGAGAATAAAAGTAAGTGGTGAGGCAACAGCTTAAAGGGACTAGCCTTTTTTTACTCCACACTTTTTGAGAAGTTACGTTTTTACTGGATTGAGTCTTAAAGAATAATATATTGAGTTAACAATAGTCTTTTAATACCACAATTTTTATTTCTTTAACTTGTTTGAGCTTCAAATCATTAGTAAGAAATACATCTGCCTTAATATGAAGTGCTGCGGATATTTGAAGAGCATCTAATGCTCTAAGATTTATATACTGTCCTCTTAGCCTTCCTGCTTTTTCAGCTATATCAACAGAAATATCTATTAAATTCATGTGTTTCCCATATTTAATAGACTCCATAAACGTCTGAGCCAATACATCCTCTCCTTTTTGAACTGGTTTAGGTAAAACTTCAGTTATAGTAATAACAGAAGAGAAGGCGTTTAGTTTACCTGACTTACAAAGGTCAATAACTTGTTTGGCAAGATCTCCAAATTGTGGATGAGCCTCTATATAATAAATAATAGGCGCTGTATCTATGAATATGGAATCAATTTGCCTTAATTCTTGACTAAAATTCATATCCGATCCTCTCTCAATTGATTAACATAATCTTGTGCATCTTCTCCTTCCCATAGACCTTTTCCAATACCGTATAATTTATCCAAGTCAACAGATTTTAAATTTGAAGGTTCAATCTTTTTCAAATGATGGATAATTATTTCCATCAGTTTTAAGTGTTCTTGTGGCGTAAGGTATTTAACCTCTTTTTCAATTTTTTCTAAAGTTGTCTTACAATGCATCTTTTCTCTCCTCCATTACATATTTATTCTAACGAATTATAGTTAATCCCTTCTCTCCTCAATACTATTTTGCCTCTTTTGACACTATTGATTTTATTTTTCAAGTTTATTTTCAACAAGATAAATCTTCTGACTATTTTTTGCAAGAAAATTGGTTGATATATAACAATGCTACTCCACTCTCCCTCTCAAAGTACAAAATCTGAGCCGTTTTTCTTATATCTGAAACAATCTTTTCCCCTTCACATTGATATGAGCATATCTTAATGTAGTTTTTTTATCCTTATGCCCAAATTGACTCCCAATAAGTTCAATAGGAGCGCCACTATTAATTACCTGAGATGCATAACTGTGCCTACCCCACTCATAAAGTTTTAAATTTTTAACCCCTGCCCTGCCCTTTGCCTTTCTAAACAAATCATCCAAAGTCCACTAGGTATAAGTTCGATTAGTGTTTGGATTAATAAAATAAATCCACTTGTTATTGGTATCTTCTTTAACATTTTGAGAAGTTCATCAGCAGCAAAAATCTTATCCACATTGAGGAATTTGATCCTCAGGCTATTAAAAAATATTTAAGTGAAAAGAAATCAACAAATGATAGTAGAGGATCGACCTTAGAGTGTGGATGCTCTTCTGCTTACGTCCAACAATTTAGCTCCTGTTATTCACAAGAAAAAGAGAACACTCAGGTCAATACTAAAATTCCATCCGCCTTAACTCATTGGCCAGTACAAATCAGACTATAAACTTTCTTTCAGGAGGGAATATGAATCCCAAAAAGCATCTAAGCTTCGGAAGTTTACGTAACGTTAAAAACAGGAGAAAAAAAGACCACTTAGAATAGGAATAAAGTAAAAAAGCTACTTTATTCCTATTCTAAGTGGTCATCAATAAAATCCACATACTGAGCACTCATTCGCCTTAGTCTTAAACTAAGCGTTCTCGCTATACGCTTTACTATCTTAAGGGCACTGTTTGGATATATGCTACAAAGATTACTAAAATCTCTATCGCTTATATATAACAATTCTACCTTGCTTAAGGCTGCTGCTGTCGCAGATCTGGGATTATCATCTAACAAAGACATTTCCCCAAAGACATTACCCCTTTCAAGGATTGCAATTCTTGTCTTTTTTCCCTTCGATGTCCTCTTCGTTAGCTCAACCCGTCCTGATACAATTATATATAGAGAATCTCCTACTGAGCCTTCAGCATAAATTAGATCACCACCAAAAAAAGTTTTTTTATTAATAAAACCTGCGATACATTTTAATTCCTCCCCTGTCAGGAGATCAAATAAAGGAGTCTGCGAGATAATTGTTAGATGCTTGACATTTAGGTTATTTAAAGAAGGAGTCATTAGACTATTTTTTTCATCTTCCATCTTTTTCAATACCTCAGCCCTTAACTCCTTATCTCTTAAAGATAAAGAAGGATTCCTGTTATTATCCTGGTCTTTATTTAACGGCTTTTTTTTAAAAAAAATAAACCTTGAATTGCCTATTAGGATTTCATCGTTATTCTCCAGTACCTTTCCAGATACCTTTTCACCATTAATAAATATCCCATTACTACTATCAAGATCAATAATGGTCACCTTCCCTTTCGTATTTGATATCTTTGAATGACATCGGGAGATCGATTTGTCATCTAAAACAATACTATTACTACTATCCCTTCCTATTGTCGTAATCCCTTCTTTAAGAATAAAATCCCTTACTTTATCGCCATCTATTTGAATCAATTTTTCCATTTTACTCTACCTCACTAATGAACTTACCATAAGCTGAAGATAGCTTTTTTTATCTTCAGCCCATGGTAAGTTCATTAGTTTTTTTTAAATTATTGCCCTTTGTGCCTCTGTGCCTGTTATGTAAAGTGTCAAGCTTAAATTTCGGCCAAGTATTAAATTAATGAAAAAATTTTATGGTTGTGGGTAACCTTTCAAAAAGGACATTTTTTTTCGTTATAACCTTTATATTTGAAAGGTTATCCACATCCATAAAATTTTTCACCTTATTTCTCTTAATTTTAAATTCATTTAAGAGGATAAAGTCGTAGCCGTGCTTGTGGATTTGTGGGTAAGTGACCAGTTTTACGGAGGCTGTGGAAAAATTGTAGTTTA
>JAZDLJ010000063.1:0-5938 GCA_043802115.1 bacterium
GGAGGCAATTAATTTGTATCTTCTCGAAATTTTTTAAGTTGTTAGCCCTGAAAGGGCGTTATATACTAGCCCAGGGCAACGCCCTGGGAAAAAAGTCCCCAACATTTTTAAGCCCTGAAAGGGCGAAATAAATTAAGCGGGGTGAAATTCCTTAACTTTTTTATTTCGCCCTTTCAGGGCTTGACAATTGAGATGATATCACACCCAGGGCGTTGCCCTGGGCTGATACATAACGCCCTTTCAGGGCTAACAACTTAAAAAATTTCGAGAAGATACAAATTAATTGCCTCCCCTAAATCCGTTATAACCAGAAAAAATAGTCATGGTTACCAGCTTAAGACCCATGCTTTTGCCTTAGAGCAACTTTGCGAACTAGAAAATAGAGACTTAAAGAAGGTTGGCTAACTTTTTGTTTTAATTGGTGCGCCTGACAGGATTCGAACCTGTGGCCAACGGATTAGAAATCCGTTGCTCTATCCACCTGAGCTACAGGCGCTTAAAGAAGATAAATAAATGGTCGGGGCGAGAGGATTTGAACCTCCGACTCCCTGCTCCCAAGGCAGGTGCGCTACCAGGCTGCGCTACGCCCCGTATTTTGATAAACAAAGTTATTTACTATAGCATATTATTTATATTAAATAAAACTTATTTGTCTAACCTGAGATATGTTTTAATAAAAAAATGAGCGATTTTTTTTGATTTTTTCTAGGTTATTTCTTTATTTCTTTTATTTATTCAAAATTTCTTGAATTATGCATTTTGTCTTTTGTAGGGCTAATGCCCTGTGACTTATCTTGTTTTTGATCGCTGGTTCTAATTCTGCCATAGTCTGATTATATCCAGGAACGATAAATACAGGATCATAACCAAATCCATGCCTCCCTTTTTTTTCAAATGCAATGAGACCTTCACATAATCCGTCAACTGACTTATAAACTCCACTTGGCGTGGCAACTGTAATCACACATTTAAATCTAGCTGTCCGTCTTTCTATTGGGATATTTATTAAATTTTTGAGGAGGATATTGATATTTTTTTCGTCTGAAGATAGTTGTTCTTGGTCCTTTGTTTTTCGTTCTTGGTTACTTGAAATCAAGGATAAAGTAATATTTTCATTCATCTGAGCATAGCGTGATGAGAAGATCCCTGGCCTTCCATCTAAGGCATCTACTTCTAATCCAGAATCATCTCCAAGGCTGACTTCATTGGTAATTTTGGTCAGGGCAGTGGCTTTAATAATTGAGTTTTCCATGAATGATGTACCTGTTTCTTCTATCTCAGGGATGTCAGATAAGTTTTTATAGCTTAAAACAGTGATCATTAAATCATGGAGAATTTCTTTGATTTCTCTTATCTTATGGTCATTTTTTGTAGCTAAAAATAAATTATTCATATAATAATACTACTAGTTTCTGCTAAAATATCTTTTTGTATTTTTACGATTTTATCAATACCTTTTTGAGCCAGACTAAGTAACTGGCTAAGTTGTTCTTTACTAAATGGTTCTTTTTCTGCGGTTCCCTGGATTTCAATTAATTTACCTCTGCCTGACATGATGATATTCATATCAACTTCAGCGTTAGAATCTTCAAAATAGTTAAGATCGAGTAATTGTTCGCCTTTAACTATTCCCAGGCTGACAGCAGCGATATAATCTTTTAATAAACCTTCATCAAATTCATGATTCACATGAAGATGTTTTAATGAATCAACCAGGGCAATAAATGACCCTGTGATAGAAGCGGTCCTGGTTCCGCCGTCGGCCTGAAGTACGTCACAATCAATCCAAATAGTATTTTCCCCTAATTTTTTTAAATTAACAACTGCCCTTAAAGATCTACCTATTAGTCTTTGGATCTCATGAGTTCGTCCTCCTATCTTCCCTGTACTTGATTCTCTGACCATCCTCCTTTCAGTTGATCTGGGTAGCATTCTGTATTCAGATGTGATCCATCCTTGCCCAGTATCTTTTAAGTGCGGAGGAACTTTATTTTCAATAGAGGCGGTACACATTATCTTTGTATCTCCAACCTCTATTAAGACAGATCCTTCTGCATATTTATTGATATTTCTTTTTATCTTTATCGGTCTTAACTCGTCAGCCTTCCTTCCATCAATTCTCATTTTTTTTCCGTCCTTTCTTATTTATTTTCAAAGATTACAAGTTCAACTTTCTCAAGTTCTTTCCCCAGGAACATCCTACCAACTTTTTCAAACCTGGATGGTACATCGCTTACATAGAATTTACGGTTACCGTTTAGATCGTTTTTTTTCTTTAATATACTACAACTTTCAAGGAGATATTTTAAGGCCATAGCGGTCTCTTTTGCTGAATCTATTAACTTCACGGTCTCGCCCATTACCTCACCGATTACCTCTTTTAATAATGGATAGTGAGTGCATCCAAGGATAAGGGTGTCAATATCATATAGTTTCATATCCGTAAGGTATATTTCCGCTGTTTTATAAGTAACTTCATTTTTCAACCATCCTTCTTCCACTAAAGGAACAAAGAGTGGGCAGGGAGAAGAATATAATTCTATGCCAGGATTTAATTGTTTAATACTGGATGAATAGACGTTACTGTTTATGGTTCCCTCAGTGCCTATTATTCCTATTCGATTTTTAATAGTACTCTTAATTGCAGCCTTAGCGCCTGGTTCAATAACCCCTAGAATGGGCAAATCAAATTTTTGTTTAGCTGCGACTAAACTAAAGGCTGTCGCAGTATTACAAGCTATTACAAGTGCCTTAATATTTTTACTTAAAAGAAATTTTATATTTTCAAAGGTAAATCTGGTTATTACATCAGGTGACTTGTTGCCATAAGGCACTCGGGCAGTGTCTCCAAAGTAGACTATATCTTCTTGAGGAAGGAGGGAGATAATTTCTTTTAAAACAGTCAATCCGCCCAATCCCGAATCAAAAACTCCGATAGCCCCATCCTGGTTCAGCTCGAAATACATAGTAAAGATGTATCCTCCTTACTTGGAGTAGTATCGTTATTTTTCTCAGATTCATCCGTGGTTAAAATATTAGTTTTTATCTTTTACCATAAAATTTGCAGAGGATACGTAAAAATTTTAAAATGATGAAATCAGAATGATGAAATAAAAAACAAGTTAATGTCAGGTTCTATGAAATCCCCTGTGTACAAATGTCCGCCTAACGTCATAACCTCTTCACCTTCAATTAAAAATTTTACTTTTTTTATTTGATCAAAATTTTTACATACAGTATCAACTATAGAATATATAATGGATTGTTCTGTATAAATTCCACCGTCAATGTTAAGCTTTTTCAAGGATGAATTAAAATCGAGGTAAGCTACATTGTTAGCAGTATCTAAAAAGACTTGTCTTATCTCTGTGCCTTTTGGAATAATTGAACATAAAAAGGTTGATTGTGGCCCTTTCATCATCTCGTTTATTAAATATTTTATTTGATTAACTGTATTTGCTGGCACAAGAATTTCTTTTTTTTCTAATCCAAATCTTGCTGTACTTCCTCTTGATGGAAAATAAAACTCGAGTTCTTTTTTGGTTGTCTCTGTTAATGAGGGGAATTGTGACCAATTTTCATTTGCCTGGATAAGAGGTTTTTTTTCCCCCCCAAGGGTGTTATCACTAACTGGGTATGGGGCAAAATAAAAAAAATAGGTAAAACTTGCTACCCCAAAGAGGATGACAAGTGAAACAAGAATTAACCACTTGCTAAAGATTTTTTTAGAGAAAGTCATAAATTAAAATCCTTTGTTACTCTATGTTCTCGATTATTACCCTTTTATATTCAGAAATACTTTTATATATTACCTCAGCAATCTTTTGGCGATAACCATTTTCTGTTAGCATATTTCCTTCTTGAAAATTTGACATGAAACCGATATCTATTATAATGGAAGGCATTATGGTTCCATCTAAGATAACTGAATCAATGTGTTCTGTTTCACGTATAGAGAGTCCTTCTTTTTTAAAAAATCCGTACAATATTTGGGCAAGCTTTTCACTTTGGTTGGTATTCTTGGTTACCATCATATCAAAAAGGATAGCCTCGTAATCACTTAATTTACCATTATTTTCCTGGAATACATTGTCGTCATAGTGAATGAATCTATGCGTCTTTTGGATATATAAGGTCAGTCCCTTAGTGTACGAACAAGAGTCAGAGTTGGCATGAAGGCTAATAAATAGATCAGTTTTATTGTTATTGGCCAAGGCAATGCGTTGTGGTGTTTCTATTGCCCTATCGATATTTCTTGTTAAAATCACTCGTAGTCCTAAATTTCGACTTACTAATTTTTCTACTTTCAAACCAATATCGAGGGTTATATCCTTTTCATAGATGTTTTCCGGTCCTTTATTTCCTTTATCTTTGCCTCCATGACCAGGATCTAAGGTAATTGATTCTATGCCGGAAGAGTTGGTCGATATCGGAGTAGGAGTTGTTTCTTCTATGTTTATGTCTTGTGAATAGCTCCTGTCTTGGGGAAAGAGAATAGTTGTAACTATTATAGTAATTAGGGATAATATAATTATTGATTTTACTATGCTTAATTTTAATGACTTGTTGTTAATCATTTGTTTTGGCAGCAATCCTCAATTTGACTTCGGATATAATTCATCATGATTCAAATCGATGTTATTTAAAGACAATCCCATTTAACTACACCAGTGCCACCAACCTTTAAAATGGAAGTTTTACTTTTATTGAAAATATTATCCTGCTAAGTTTCAAAAAGTTACACTCAGGATAGACATAAAGTAGCTTTTTTACTTTATGTCTATCCTGAGTGTAATGGTGGAGGCGGCGGGAATCGAACCCGCGTCCGAAGAAATTCAGCCAGAAGCTTCTACATACTTAGCCTATATATTAAATCTGATATCTCCTACTCCTACAGGCAGGATTAGAAAGATATGAGCCTGCTTAAATTTCAGTTATCTTTCTACAGGCTGAAAGAAACCTAACCTATATGAATATAACATCCTTTTCAACCCTATAGGTAAGACCTAAAGGATGTAGCTGCAATTAAGCAGCTATGGCTACGTTGTAGTTATTGGAAGCTACTGCGTAGGTGCCGTGATTATAGTTGGCAATTGAATTTTGTCCACTTATTTTATCGAGTAAAATGGACTTGCTCGGTATGCCACTTTGGCCTCAACTGTCCCCGTCGAAACCTATCGCCCCCCTTTAAATGCCTGTTCAATCTCTCTTTTTACAGCTTTTTCTTTTAAGACCTCTCTTTTGTCATATTTTTTTTTACCCTTAGCTAAGGCTAATTCTATCTTTACCCTGCTTCCCTTGAAATATATCTTAAAGGGAATTAAGGTATATCCTCGCTCTGCTGTCTTGCCTATTAATTTTTTTATTTCTTTCTTTTTTAAGAGGAGTTTTCTCGTACGTAATGGGTCATGATTCATTATGTTACCATGGGTATAAGGACTAATGTGACAACTGGTAAGATATGCCTCTTCATTTACCAGCTTGGCGTAGCTATCCTTTAAATTCACTCGACCTTCTCGGATTGATTTGACCTCAGTTCCTTTCAACACTACCCCAGCTTCTAGTGTTTCTTCAATAAAATAATCAAATTGGGCTTTTTTATTAAAACTTATGATTTTAATATTATTTTCTTCTCGCAATTTTATCATTCCTTTTTATAAATATTATCATAATAATAGAAAGTTAGCAAGTTCTCAAAATTAGAATCGCTGATTTATGCCTTTTCCCCATTTTTGTTCTTTTTTGTATCCCGTAGTACATAAAAAATTATAGAATCCTCTTCAACTTTAATTATCTTACATAATAGACATCTTTCCAAAATAATCTTTATTAAAGTAGGAGAGAAGCCAAAAATCTTTGCTTCGTTCGTTAGCGGAGCCTTTTTGAATTTTCTAAGCTTACTTCCCTAAATTACCAAAACTCGCTACGCTCAAACAAT
>JAZDLJ010000141.1:0-9959 GCA_043802115.1 bacterium
ACTTTTTGAATAAATACGAGATTGCTTCTTCGGCTAGCCTCCTCGCAATGACAAGCTGGACATCCTTTTCTGTCATTGCGAGGAGTGTAACGACGAAGCAATCTCAAGTAGGAATGTAAACTGGCAAATGAAGGATGCCAAAATCTGTCTCTAAATTACCATATTTTTTAAAGAGGATACCTTTTTTAACAGATTTTAAAAACTAATTATAAAAACCACTGATTAGTTGATACAGAGATAAAATAAAAGAGCTATTTTATCACTGTATCAACTAACACTCGCCAAACTTCTCGCCATTCCAAATTTTCTTGGGAGAAAAACTCGATCAATAAATAATGATATAACGTTCATATGTAATATCCCAATAGCCACACCTTCTGGCTTAACACCGAACAGTCTTATAAAACCGATAAACAACCCAATTCCTATCCCATATATAATCTTTCCTTGAGTCGTCATTGGACTTGTTGTCCAGTCAGTAGCCATAAAAAACGAGCCCAACATAATACCACCCAGAAATAAATGGGCTACAGGATCTTGTCCTTTACCAAACAACAAGATGACTAAAAAAGTAGTAATTAGAATACTTAAAGGAATCTTCAAATCAATATGTTTTTTATATAGAAGATACCCAGCGCCTATTAAAATTGCTAAGACAGATGTCTCTCCAAGGTTACCACTCCTATTCCCAAGAAATAATTTAGAATAAAAACCAAGTCGTTCTATAAACGTGGTTGTACTTGAGATCAATCCCCCTGTTCTCATTAGCTTAAGTGGAGTAGCAGTAGAAACAGCATCAACTACTTCTTTACCCACGTTATCAACTAACTTATATACCTGTAGTTCTGTCTTTGGTAGGACAAAATTTAAAAAAGAACTTCCCTTCCACCAGAATGGCTTTAAATAATTAGTCATGGCATTAGGAAAAGGTAGTAAGGTGCTCACAAAAACCCTTCCAAATAAGGCTGGATTAAAGACATTTTTCCCAAGACCACCAAATAACTCCTTGGCAATTCCAATGGCAACAAAAGAGGCAAGGGCAGCGGTCCACCAGGGGGTAGCTGGTGGAAGACAGAAGGCAAGTAAAACTGCCGTAACTACTGCACTTCCATCAAAAAGGGTTACCCGTCTTCCAAAAAGACGCTGCATTAAAAGTTCGGTTAGGACAGCAGAAACAATACACACCGAAACCAGGATAATTGCATTGATCCCAAAGAAATAAGTCGCAGCTAGAAAAGCCGGGATCAAGGCGATTACAACATCATACATCGCAGATGATACCGTCTCATGGGTTCTAATGTGTGGAGGAGATGAAACAATAAGATTATAATCGAGTTTATTATTAAAGGCCATAGTCCTTTCCTTTCTTTTACACCTGCAATAGAGAGAAAGTAGTCTTTTTACTTTCTCCCTATTGCAGGTGTTGTTTTGTTCTTCTGTTTTTAGGGAACCATTCCCAAAATTCTCTAAGTAATCTAATTTATAAAAATTCTATATGGTTTTGCATTTCATCAACCTCTAATACTTGATAAATAAGCATTAAACCTCTTATTATGTCACCAATAGACCTCTCTTGGCTAATATGAACAATTCCACTGTGGTTTATACTTTCAGCATGCAAACGAAGAAAGTCAACATCCTTAGTAATAATAACTCTTTGCTGCACATTAGCCAACTCAAGATGAGCATCATCAGAAGCACCCAACATTCCAGCTTCTTTGGTTGTTAAAACATCTACTTCGCGGTGGCGTAGCCCAGCTACAATTGCAGGAGGGATATTCTCGTCTGCATAAAAACTAATTTTTACACTCATGTAATTTTTTTACAATCTTTGAAGGAGTCATCTGTCTTATGGATTCTACAAAGGTTCTACTTTTCCTAATTGATTCATTTATCTCATTTATATGATCATAGTAATACGTCAAAGCTGCATATACATCAGCTAACTCTAAGTCGTACTCATTAGCGATTTCATCTGCATTTCGTCCCATCCACTCGTGCCAAATCACGATATCTTGAACGGTAATCCTGTGACCAGCGATGTGCGGCTTTCCACCAGTTATTCCTGGCGTAATCTCGATATGTTGATCCAAAATTTTTGCGGTCATATAATGCACATCCTCCTCTCTTTTCTTCTTCATCTCAACCTCCCCTCTCAACGTCTCATTCCCCTGTCATTTACCCACTGCCGCCTTTCTCTTTGCCAATATCTTACCCTTCCCAATCCTTATATACTGAATAAGAGGTCTATGACCAGGACAGACGAAGGCGCAGGCCCCGCATTCTATACAGTCTAAAACACCTGCCTTTTCAGCAGCAGTTATCTTACCTTTTTCTACATACGTCCCTATCAAACTTGGCATTAAAAACATCGAACAGACATCATTACATTTTCCACATTTTAGACAAGGTCTTGTAGATTCCGTTTCAATCATGTTCTCAGGGAAGGCAAGTATACCTGATGTCCCTTTCACCACATAGGCGTTTAAATCAGCCTGAGCAAAACCAGTCATTGGGCCACCTACGATAACCTTAGCAACTTCACCTTTAAATATTAAACGTAATAACTTGGTATCGTATCTCATATGTCCAGCAAGGATATATTTCTCAGGATTTTCTTTAAAACCTCCACACTGTTCAATCACATGCTTTATAGGCGTTCCAATCCTTACCTTTAAATTCTGGGGATTTTTAATTAAAGGGCCAGAGACAGTCAATACCCTTTCATATAAAGGCTTACCTTTCACAACAGCCTCGGCTATAGCTACTGTGGTCTGAATATTTTGAACCAATGCCCCAACCTCACTTGGTAGTTTCCCAAGTGGTACTTCCCTATTTAGAATCGCCTTAATTAATTGTTTTTCACCACCTTCAGGGTATTTTACAACCAACGGGGTCACTGAAATATTTTTTTCTTTAGAGGCGAATTTATTCACAGCCTCTATAGCATCCATCTTGTTTACTTCTATTCCAATGTAGGCATGGTGAGCGTTGGAAGCCTTCATGATTATCTTCACACCTGTGATCAAATTTTCTGCTTGTTCAAGCATAATTCGATGATCACAGGTCAGGAAAGGTTCACATTCACACCCATTGATAATCACACTATCAATCGGTTTATCTTTAGGGGGTGAAAGTTTTACATAAGTAGGAAAGGCAGCTCCCCCCATACCGACAAGACCAGCTTCTTTTACAATATTTCTTATCTCTTCTACTGACAATTTATCAATATTTTGGTGTGGCTCAAATTTAACCTCTTCCTGTTTTAAATCTGGCTTAATAACTATACTATTAACTTGTAAGCCAGTAAAATGTGGTCTATGTTCTATAGCAATAATAGTCCCTGAGACACTTGCATGAATTGGAGCAGAGATAAAGGCGCTTGAGGTAGCAATCTTCTGGCCAGCGTTCACATGCTCTCCAACTTTAATAATTGCTTCGCATGGTGCACCTATATGCTGCGACAAAGGGATTGCAACTTCTTCTGGTAATGGTATTTCTGTAATAGGTTTACAGCAGGTAGGTTCTTTATAACAGGGAGGATGTACTCCCCCGCAGAACGTATTAAGAGCTGATGATGTGATCTCCATATTAAATCCCCTTTACTTGCACAGCTCTAAAAGCCTTTTTATTTTAGAGCTGTGCAAGTGTTATTTTTGCTAACTCAGCACGTTAACAATAATGTATCCTCTTCAAAAGTATAGTAAACTAAAAAGCACATGTATAACTTATTGCTACACAACATTAGCGATCAACTTTCAGTTTTTTAAAAAAACTTCCTTTAGCTAAAAGCCGACTGCTAACGTTTGAACTACTACAAGCTCTATCCCTAAACTACCACTTAAAAACTCTCCTTCGGTTCAATGCCAAAAAGGATTAACTTTAATAACGGGAACCCCTCGATAGCCGCTATATAGACATGGATAGTAGTTGTAATAATAAAAAACCACATTATCATTGTATGGATTGACCTTGCCCATATAACCGCAACTTCAGGAGAAGCAAATATACCTAATAACAAATCTGGCTTTAAGATTGCAAATCCGATATATCCTTGAATTATAGTAATTATCCAAAACAGATTATAAGTCAATTTTTGTAAAGAGGCGTACTTTGCAACATGAGGGTAATCATCCTGCATAAATAGATAATACTTTAATACATCAGGGGTATTTTTTATATCTTGCATTCCTATTGCAAAGTCTTTATAGGTTTTGTTTTCAGCGACAAAGGCATAAATCATTCGAGCAACTAAATTAATTAGTACCACGATCATGAAATAATAATGATGCCTTTTACATAAATAAATATATTGATTAGATGTCTCAAACCAGTGAAACCTTATACATAATCCTGTAAAGACCAATGAAATTATAGAGATAAGGTGTATTGAATGCATAATCCTTACTGGATATGGTATATCTTCATAATGTGCCATTATCCCTCCTTTCCTTTAATGATGAATGATGAACTACACACGTTCAACCACCTATTAAGAAATCATACTCCAAACAGTTAAAATTTTACCTGTTTGGAGTATACTCGTTGTTAATGTGTTTTATTAACTAAAAATCTTTTAGCAAATCTTCCAACCTTGACAAATCCAAAAAAGTGGGCTGTAATCGCAAGTAAAGTAAGTACATAAAAGAGTAAACCCAGCTTATCTACGAGAATGCCTATTTTTTGAGCTAATTCCATGTTTTTATCGCCTCCCTTTTGCCTAACCTAGCCTACCTTAAGTAGATTCATGCAGTTAAAACAACCCTTTTACCTTTCCTGTCTCTACATCAACATCTACCCTTCTAAAGGCAGGATCAGAGGCAGTTCCAGGCATTAATTTTATACTCCCGGCAACAGGAACAAGGAACCCTGCCCCTTTATAAGTAAGAATATCTCTAATCGGTAAAACCCATCCCTTTGGTCTACCTTTAATATTTGGATCATGAGATAGACTAAGATGGGTCTTCACCATACATGTCCCTAATTTGCTTACTTCTGGGTCATCTTTAAGCTTATCCAACTTTGCCTTAGCCTCAGGGGTATATGTTACTCCATCAGCGCCATAAACTTCTTTAGCAATTAATTCTATCCTCTTATCAATAGGGGTAGAATCCTGGTATAAAAATTTGAAATTATTCTCTTCCTTACAGGCTTCTGTCACAGCATCAGCTAATTCAAGGGCACCCTCCCCTCCTTTTAGCCAATGCTCAGAAACTGCAACCCTTGCTCCAGCTTTCTCTGCTTCTCTTATAATAGCATCTCTTTCGGCCTTAGTATCAGTATAGAAGGCATTAATACAGACTACAGGATTAATCCCAGCCTTTTTTACATTCTCAATATGGGCGATAAGATTTTCACAACCCTTCTCTACAAGTCCAACATTCTCTTTAGTATAGGCCTCATCAAGAGGATTACCTGGGACAACCTTTGGTCCGCCTCCATGCATCTTTAATGCCCTCACCGTAGCAACGATTACAGCACAGTTTGGTTTTAAACCGCTGAAACGACATTTTAGATTCCAAAACTTCTCAAACCCAATATCTGCCCCAAAACCACTCTCCGTGACTACATAATCCCCTAATTTTAATCCAATTAAATCAGCCACTATAGATGATTGTCCAATAGCGATATTAGCAAATGGGCCAGCATGGACAAACACTGGTTGACCTTCGATTGTCTGCAATAGGTTAGGATTAAGAGCCTGAACCATCCAGGCAGTCATAGCTCCATCTACATCTAAATCCCTTGTGGTTACAGGTTTTCCCTTCCGATCGTAGGCAACAACGATTTTTCCCATTCGTTCCCGCATGTCCTTTAGGCTGGTTGATACTGCCAGGATCGCCATGACCTCAGAACTTACGGCAATAGCAAATCCTGATTGCATTAAAAAACCATCCATCTTACTTCCGTGTCCAATAGTAATATCCCTGAGGGCCTGAGCGCAGTAATCTATTACCCAACGCATCTCAATATTTCGAGGGTCAATATCTAATCTCCTCAGACCTCTTTTTGCAAGTCCGGCATCATCATAATTAAACTCATGCTGGATGCGCGCTGTTAAGGCAACCATTGCCAGATTGTGGGCGTTGATAACTTTGTCAATATCACCAGTAAGTCCCAGAGAAAAGGGTGTAAGAGGGATGCATTGGGCTAATCCACCGCCAGCAGCGCTTCCTTTAATGTTAAAGGTAGGCCCTCCTGACGGCTGTCTTATTGCCCCAATAACGTTCTTTCCTTTCTTCCCCAGGCCTTCAACAAGTCCCATGGTCGTAGTGCTTTTTCCTTCACCTAGAGGGGTTGGGGTAATAGCGGTAACATCAACATACTTCCCATTAGGTTTATCTTTTAACCTCCCTAGCACCTTAGCAAAATCTACCTTGCCAAGGTGGTGTCCCATTGGGATAAGCTCATCTTTCTCTAAGCCGAGCCTGTCAGCAAGTTCAAACACTGTCTTCATACTTTTTTCTGCATCTTCAGCAACTTCCCAGTCTTTGTATTGTCTTGGATCTAATGCCATGAATTTTAATCCTCCGTCGCACTGAGTAAGCGTTTTTTGCCTACTTAATACGATTTTTTAGTTGTAATGGTAACCATCCACTCATCGAACTTAATTTTATCGTGAATAAACAGCCGTTAAAGTAACCTTTGCTAAGACATTTTGATTCAGATAAAAACCAACCATTGCCCCAGTAGCCTCAGCATCGATGGGTAACTTCTCAACATCTAACGCATAGACAGTAAATTCGTAGTGGTGAGGTTTATCACCCGCAGGCGGACAAGGCCCACCGTAACCTGATTTTCCAAAATCTGTCTTACTCTGGACACTCCCCTTTGGGGCCAAACCAGAGGCTGGGTCACCAGCATTTTGGGGCAAACTATGCACACTAACCGGGATATTAACGATTATCCAATGCCACCATCCACTGCCTGTTGGCGCATCAGGATCATAAACAGTAACAGCAAAACTCTTGGTATTGGCAGGGGCATTCTCCCATTCCAAGGCTGGCGAGATATTTTCCCCTGTGCAACCGAAACCAGAGAAAACTTGTTCTTGATTAATAGTTTTATCTAGTTGGATTTGAGGACTTTTAAGAACAAAGTTCTTTCCTCCTGTCTGTTCTTTTTCTGTTTCTGGTGCCGAAAAGGCAAGCTTAATTGCCCCAAGATTAAGTAATAAGGGGATAATTAGAAATGATATAACTTTTATTTTTTTTGTCATTGATTTCAACCTCCTTAAATTCTTATGAACGCTGTATAAAATTGATTTGTTAGATATTATTTGATATTGATGTATTCCTTTGGAGCAAGATTGGTTGCCATAGTCCAAACATTAGCTACCATTTTTTGCACTCGAAATATGGCAATCACCTCCTGCCCGTGCTGAGCAATAATGGGTTTAAGAAAAGGTCTGTCGGCTATAATTTCTTCTTTCAGTTTCATATCGTTTTCTATTAGGGCAATTCCGTTAATGCGAACTTGGATCATATTTTGAGGGTTGCCATTATAAAAACATAGCTCAATATTAGGATTAGCTTGAAGTTGTTTATAAACATCTTTCATAACACCCGTATGAAATATAATGCCTTTCTCATCAGCTTTATACATCCACATCCATCGGGTATATGGTTTGTTTTCAACACATGTTGCCAAAGTGCAAGACAGATTTTTGTTAATGAATTCAAAAAGTTCTTGTTGGGTCATGTTTTCTCCTTCTTTTGTTCTGACAATTTGGATATAATCTTTCAATTAATAATATTAGGATATTAGACATCTTTCCAAAATAAATACCGTATTCTCTAGGTTCCTAGGGGCAAAAAAAGACAAAAATTTTGCTGGAGTGAGTTATTTAGTAGGCTTCTTGTAAATTTTCTTAGCACAGCTTCCCGTAAAATTGCCTCTGTTTGAGCAAAGCGAGTTAGGCAATTTAGGAAAGCGAGTTTAGAAAATTCAAAAAGTCTGCCCGTCAAGCGAAACAAAGATGTTCTAATCTCTTCAAAAAAATTGTAATTATTTTTCTGAAAATCTATATTTTCTTATTTAAAATTAAAGATGGTTAATCATAAACCTCTATAAACTTCCCTTCTATGACGAATATGATAGACACTGATTATCTTCTCCTTAGAATCAACTTGATAAATTACACGATAATCTCCAACTCGAAGACGATAATTTGATTCAGAGTCTCTAAGTTTTCTACTCTGACTTGGAAAAGGTTCTCCTGCCAAGTCCTCAACAGCATTAATAATCCTAGGAATATATTGTTTATCAATCTTTCTAAGATCATGCGCAGATGATCCTTTAAACAATATCTTAAATGAGGCCATCAGTCTTCAACCTTTTTTTTAATTCCGCAAAACTTATCACTGGATCATCCTTTCGCTCAGCAATAACCGCAAGATCATGGATATCTTCGAGAAGTTCTTCATACTTCTCAACAGGTAAAATAACAGCTACTTTTTTCCCTTTCTGATCTATAATAAATTGTTCCTGAATCATAATCTCCTCCACATCCAATGCTGTTGACCTAAGATTTTTCCCAAACAGGTTTATAATTTATAATAATTTCCCATAGTAGCACCGTAAAGGGGCACCTTCTTGAACGATAAGGCAATAATTGCAATATAGGCATAATAACTCCTTTTTCATAATGGACCAATTCCCTACGCAAAAAAGCAATCCTTCCTCTTTTTATAGTTTCTCCTCCTTAGCAGAATATCTCTGCAAAAAGGCATCTATTCCCCTTACAAATTCCCAGATATCCCCCAAATCATGTTGGATAATCCCATACAACTCCTCATCAGTTATCTCATGATAATAATGGACTATCCTATTCCTATAACCAGCAATAGGGATTAACCGTTCCGCAAGCCCTTGGGAGATTACCTTATTCTTCCCTAATTGTCTTGCTATTTCTTTATATTCAATAAATTTCTTTGCTGCTGTCTTAGCTAAAATATGCCTCCCTAAATCAAACATAGCTTCCAATACATGCCTTAAATAAGACTCAGTAGTCCTGGGATTACGATAATCCGCAAGGTATTCTTCTAAAGATAATTTAGATAATTCCTCCAGTCTATTAAGCGCCTCGATAATAACCTGTAACCTATCCCTTATCAGGGTTGTATTCAAATTGGCGATAACCACTTCTCATCCCCTCTAGAAATTCTTTTTGAAATAGATCATATTCATACTTCCAATCAGCAGCAAATTTCATTACCTTTTCTTCATAACAATCAAAAAAATCTTCATTAACCTTATAGACATTAACCCCATTTATTACCTCCCACTGCAAAAGATAATCAACCTCTTGTAAAAAAATGAGGTCTAATTTATAAGGTGAAAATAATGGGGTAAGGTCTTCATATAGCCTACCATAGATATACCTTATTTCTTCTCTAGGAAATTCAATAAAAACAACTCCTATATCTATATCTGTCTGAAATACTTCAGGTGCAGCTTCTATACTTACCTCTTGTGATAATAACTCATGACCGATTTTCTGCATGGATCCAAAGAGATAGACTAAACCAACCTTATATCTTTTGGTTATACTTTCAAGTTCAATGATCTTCATTCTTCTCTATTACCTTTTCGACCTTTTCTTTTATAAAATTATCACGGGAGGAGTTCTTTTAACACTGTTTATAACCTTTGCTAATTTTACTTTGGTCTTTATATCATTTAATATAACTTTTTTATTTTTATTCATTCTCTTAAAAATACCTAGTTTAACTGCCTCTTTATAGAGTTCTTTCGTAATTCTCAGATTTTTATGAAAATCTACTTTCTCTTGACGAATAAGGTCTTTCTCAAATGCTTCTAGTAAATGGAAGTTTTTTACCATAAAATTGGCATCCTTCATTTACTAGTTTACACTTTTAGGGCGTATTCTTTAGAAAGCAAAAAAAACAAAAAACTTTTTAGACAGTGTAAACTACTTTCGCCTCTTAATGAAGGAT
>JAZDLJ010000112.1:0-5246 GCA_043802115.1 bacterium
CTCTCCGTAGAATTTTTACTCAACCCTGGGCTAGTATATAACGCCCTTTCAGGGCTAAAGACAAAACCTGGTTAAATTCTAACTTAATTTAGTTGCCATGAAATTTGAAGAGGATACATAAAAACTAAGAAACTACTTTTAATAGCTATAAAGTAAAAAAACTACTTTATAGCTATTAAAAGTAGTTAAGGAGAATTATTTTGATAAAAAGTATGACAGGTTATGGAAGAGGGGAATATTTTGATGAGACAACTTCTTTGACAATAGAAGTGAAGGCCGTAAACCATCGTTTTAGTGAGGTTGTTATCAGGGGATTGCAGAATACATTAAGCGAAATTGAACAGAAGGTTAGGGCTGAGATAAAAAAGAGATTTGCGAGGGGTAGATTTGAGGTGTTTGTAAGTCTAAAACTTGATGAATTAGCCAATAGAGAGATTATAGTAAATAAAAAAATGGTTAAAAAATATGTAATGGCCTTCAACGAATTGAAAGGGGAGGTATCTTCAGATAAAGAGATCGATTTAAACAGATTATTAACTTTAAATGATGTTCTAGAAGTCCAGGAAAAAAAAATTAATCAGGAAAAGATCTGGGGCAAGTTAGAATCAGTATTAAATGAGGCTTTATCTAATTTAGAAAAAATGAGGATTAAAGATGGTCAGATTACAGGTAAGGATATAAAAAAGACAATAAAGACTTTAAAAATATTGATAAGTAAAATAGAAAAGAGATATCCAAAGATGATCCAAGATTATAAGGATGGATTAGAAAAACTTGTAAGGGATTATCTTGGGGATAAAATTATTGTTATAGAAGAAAGCAAGTTTTACCAGGAATTGATAAATTATACTGACAGGATGAATATTAATGAAGAATTAGTTAGACTTAATGGACATATATCACAGGTTGAGGATATAGTACTTAAAGGAGATCAACCTGTTGGCAGAAAACTTGACTTTTTAATTCAGGAAATGAATAGAGAGATTAATACTGTTGGTTCTAAAGTAAGTGATATTTCGATTACTAGTTGTGTGGTAGAGATTAAATCAGAGATTGAAAAGATAAGAGAACATGTTCAGAATGTAGAATAATCACAATAAATGATGAATTCAGTTCTTTTACTTCATTGCTCAAAAAAACTGGAAGGTAAAATAGTGCCTGAGATCAGTATGGGATCATTAATGTTGGCAATACAGGCCATTAGGAAAGAAATCCAAGAATTTGAAAAGTTGCTGTCATCTGAAGACATTACAAATGTTGAAGATGTTGAAGAGCTAATTTTTTCCTATGAAAGGGCAGAGAAAGAGCTTGTTGAAAAATATGAATGTGAGAGAAAAATATTGGAAGGGTATCCGCATTCATTATTCTGATTTTTCATCATTACTAAAAGGGGGGTGAAGTTTTTGGGCGATCGCTTGATTAATATAGGTTTTGGCAATGTTATAGTAGCCTCAAGGGTTATTGCTGCTTTAACTCCGAGTTCAGCGCCAATGAAACGATTAAAAGAAGAGGCTAAAAAAGATGGGAAACTTATAGATGCAACTCATGGTAGAAGAACAAGATCTATTATAATAACAGATAGTGATCATGTAATATTATCAGCGGTCCAAGCAGAAACTATTTGTCAAAGATTTAACAATGATGATAAACAACAAGATTAAGTTAGTAAAAAAAGGACTTTTGTTTGTTATCTCTGCGCCTTCAGGTGCAGGAAAGACTACTATTTGCAGGAGAGGATTAGAAATAATCCCAGATCTTCAATTTTCTGTATCTTATACAACAAGGGAAAAGAGATTTGGAGAGATTGAGGCAAGCGATTATTTTTTTATTTCAAAGGAAGTATTTAAAAGAATGATTAATAAAAATCAATTCTTTGAGTGGGCAGAGGTTTATAGTAACTATTATGGTACCTCAAAGGAGCTAGTTAAAAATGCAATTGGAAGAGGTGAAGATGTTTTACTTGATATTGATATTCAAGGGGTGGGACAACTAAAAAAAGAGAATATAAGGGCAATTTATATTTTTATTATGCCACCCTCAACAGAGGTCTTAGAAAAGAGATTAAGAGGTAGGCATTCAGAAAGCGAGGAGATGATCGATATAAGACTTAAAAGCGCTTATATTGAAATTCAAGCTTATCAGGAATATGATTATCTAATTATTAATAATAACCTTGATAAATCAGTGGATTATTTAAAGGCGATAATAACGGCGGAAAGATGTAAGTTGACAAATTTAAAAATTCAGGAGGGATAATTATGGATGTTTCAAAAGAAGAGTGTGCTAATCCGGTAGGTAATAATTATGTATTAGCTTTAGTTGCTGCTAAGAGGGCGAGACAATTGAATTCAATAGCAAGGGATAAAAATATCCATCAGCTCAAAGAGCTTGCCCTTATTGAAACTGCTTCCAATAAGGCGGGTGAAATTGCCTTAGAAGAAATTTCTGCAGGTAAGATAAGCTATCATCTTTAATAGACATCTTTCCAAAATAATCTTGCGGGTGAGAAGACAAAAATCTTTGCTTCGTTCGTTGGAGTAGTCTTTTCGAATTTTCTAAGCTTGCTTCCCTAAATTGCCTAACTCGCTTCGCTCAAACAGAGGCAATTTTACGGGAAGCTGTACTAAGAAAATTTACAAAAAGCCTACTAATAACTCACTACAGCAAAATTTTTGTCTTCTCTTACCTTTAGATACTTAGAGAATACGGTATTTATTTTGGAAAGATGTCTAGTATTAAAAAGACTATCAATAAATAGGGTTAAAGGAATAAATATCATAGGGATCAATAGGTTGCTATAATGGGGATAATAAGGTTTTCTAGCAAGCACTATAAATATGGCATTGGTAATAATACAAGTAAAAAGCATCAGCATAATCTTATCTTCAAATGAAATCTTTCCTAGTTTATTTAATTCAGAAGGTGAAAGATTTTTTCTTAGTCTTAAACCTACCTTTATCCAAGCGAAAAGTACAGTAAAGATGGAGATAAGATAGAAAAAAGTCCAAAACTTATGGAGAGTTAGATATTCTTTCCATCCATTCAGGGTAAAATAGGTCTTTATCTCATTAAATCCGCCCCATTCTCCAGCCCTTAAATGATAAGAAAATTCACTTGTTGAGAAAAGAAAGGTATAACCAAATACCTTTAGCGAATGATAAATCGACTTTGCGAAAGATATCTGGCCTGTGCCTTTACCAAGTATAGACTTTAGGTTGCTTAAATTGTGAGTTGATTCATAGTAGATCATTGGGCAATACATAAAAATTACTAAAATGACTCCTATAATCAAAGCCTTTTTTGATACAAATACTGGTCGATTGAGGAGAAGCATTACTATAACGCCAATCCAGATAAACGGTGCTGACATGTGAAATTGAGGTAATGTAAGGGCAAAAACGATAAATATAACCTGCCACTTGGGCGATAAGTGAAAACGAGTAGCTCCATAGAGGGTAACTGTTGCCCATACAGGGGCGACACAAGAAAGCCAAATCCTGTCTGCGTACACTACATCCCATGGGGCAAAAGCAAAGAGGATGAGGGCAATAATACCTGCCCTATCTCCACGTATTTGCCGAACGAGTAAAAATAATAACCAGCCAGAGAAGACATGGAGTATGGCTACAAATATAGAACCAAAAAAAGGGCTTGCTCCTAACAACTGAGGAATAGCCATGAGATAATAAAAAAGAGGACCAGGGTGTTTGGCGATTGTTCCTGAGAGGGATGGGCCAAGAAGTGGAAACAATTTACCTAAAGCAATGCCTCGCGCTATTCCCCAAAAGCGAGCTTCGTCTCTGACAAAATGAGCATATCTAACAGCCCAACAACGAAACAACAGTGATATGAGTAATAAACTAAAAACAATAAATGCTGTTTTCTTTGAAATCTTTTTATTGAACCTATGTTTAGTAATATCTTCAGGAATAATGTTATAGGTTAACATTGCAATGTTGCCTCCATAATTCAAAAACAAATAAAGTCCAAATCTCTTTTCTATTATCTTCTTTTAATTTAAGGTGCTCATTAATTAATCTTCCTATATAATGATGGTTGAATAAACTATTTTTTTTTACACTAATACTAGAAAAAGTATCTAGTAGCATAGATCGCAATGGCCCCCTAAACCACTGGGCAATTGGAATACCAAAACCTTTTTTTGATCGATAAATTATAGCCTTTGGCAACTTAGAGTACATAGCCTTTTTTAAGATATATTTTCTATTTAATCCTTTTATCTTCATGCTTACTGGTAATCTATTAATAAATTCCGAAAATGCCTTATCTAAAAAAGGGGCTCTAACCTCAAGGGAATGCATCATACTAACACGGTCTACCTTAACTAAAATATCATCATGGAGATAAAGACTAACATAAGTATCAATCAATTTATCTATTGGAAGCTGAGCTCGATGTTTATTTTTATGACTAAAGGTCTCTGCATAAATCGAATGATAATCTATATTAATCTCATCGTTTTGCTTAAAAAGTTGATCCTGGATGTCAGGGGTAAATGAGCTTAACCATAAGATATTTCTTAGCTCTATATTATTTTTAGTATATGGCATTATCCCCTTCAAAAAATGATGCATTTTAAAGTTTAAATTCATATTCTTTCCTGAACAGGGAATAAATCTTAAGATTTTTTTTAACAAATTAGAGATATAATATAAAAAATTCTCTGAGATGATGAATTGATTAGCCAGAAAAGGGTCATACCCTGCAAAAAGTTCATCACCGCCATCTCCTCCAAGGGCAACAACAACATATTGCCTTGCAAACTCACAGAGGAGGTAGGTGGGAATGATAGATGGGTCAGCAAATGGTTCATCAATGCTTCTAATAATTTTAGGGAAGATATTGATCATGACATCCGGCCTTAAGACAGTCTGGTGGTGATTAGTATTAAAATGCCTGGCAATGAACTGAGCATAATTAGACTCATCATATGACCTCTCTGTAAAAGCTATATTTAAGGTTGTTATTTTTTTATTTGGGACTATTTCAGATAGTAAAGCGACTATGCTACTACTGTCTATCCCTCCACTTAAAAAAATCCCTAATGGGACATCACTCATTAGTCTCTTTTTTATAGATTTTTTAGGTTCTTCTGCAATCTGTGACCAAAAAAGGTAAAAAAAAATATTTATTAAGTTGGGGACTCTGTCCCCAAACCCCTGGAATTTATCGCTTTATGGAATATTATAGATAAATAAATCATATCGTCAGGGTTTAATTAGCGC
>JAZDLJ010000113.1:0-12608 GCA_043802115.1 bacterium
GTTGCCCTGGGCTGATATATAACGCCCTTTCAGGGCTAAAAACAAAAAAAAATTGCCCTGAACATTATTACCTTACTTTTTGAAGAGGATACGAAAAAAGCTAGAAAAATGTAGAAACATCCTCTTTTCTTAGTAGTAAAAAATTATTAGAGTGTAAGCAAAATCAAGTATCAATAATAAAAACTAAGAAAAATACAGCCCATGCAAAATGAAAAATCTAAATTAACAGCTTCTGATATCGATAAATATAAATGGATGGAGCAAGAGTTATATAAATATCAACAGCATCTCGAAGAATTAGTCCAGCAAAGGACTAAAGAATTAACAATATCAAATGAATTCTTAAAAAAGAAGATCAGTACACACAGACGAGCGGAAGAGGCTTTACGCGAATTAGAGGCAAAATATTCTGTTTTAGCAGAACAGGCTAGAGATGGGGTTGCCATTATTCAAGATGGAAGATTTACTTTTGTTAATAGACCATTAACCTATCTTACTGGATATGCTCCAGAAGAACTGTTTAACAAATTTTTTCTTGAGATCATCGAACCTGAACATAGAAACTTAGTTAGCAGAATTCATACGTTGCTTTTAAGGGGAGAAAAAATCTCACCAGTGTATGAGGCAATAATTAAATGTAAAAATGGGACGTTAAAAGATATAGAAGTATCTAGTGGGACTATCCAATATCATGATAACGCGGGGATCATGGAGGTAATACATGATATTACAGAACATAAAAACATAGAAGAAAAATTACAAAAATTTATTAAACTTGAATCTCTTAGTGCCTTATCCGGTGGCATTGCTCACGATTTTAGTAACATCTTAACTGTGATCCTCTCTAGTATCGCCTTAGCTAAAAAAAGATATACAAAATCTGGAGATGAATTATATGTTTTGTTTATAAAAATAGAAAAGAGTGCGTTAAGGGCAAAAGAATTAATCTATCAATTACTTAATTTTTCCAGGGATGGAGTACCAATAAAGAGTACAGATTCTATTATTAAATTAATAAAAGAATCTGCAAATTTTGCTGTTCGAGGTTCAAATATTAGGTGTGAATTTTTTATCCTGGAAGACCTTTGGCAAATTGAAATTAATGAGGAAAAAATAAGCCAACTCATTAACAATTTAATTATTAATGCTAAACAAACCTTAACAACAGGCGGAATAATTAAAGTTTATGCAAAAAACATTATAATTAGATCTGAAGATAGTTTGCCTTTATTAGAAGGAGGATATGTTAAAATAAGTATTAACTATGAGGGCGCAGGTATATCTGAAGAATATCTTTTAAATATATTTGGCCCATACTCTTTTGATAAAAATAGAAACGAATCTCTTGGTTATGCAACAACTTATTACATTATTAAAAAGTGCAATGGATATATTACTGTTTCATCTAAGGCAGGAAAAGAAACAACTTTTTCTATTTATTTACCGATTGATAAAAATAGATTCGAAGTTAAGGAAATAGAAATAAGCCAAGAGTATCGGGGTGAAGGAAAGGTATTATTTATGGATGATGAAGAAGAGATTAGAATAGTGGCTGGAGAATTAATTAAAAGTCTTGGTTATGAGGTAGAACTCGCTAAAGATGGAGAAGAGACTATAGAATTATATATAAAGGCTAAAAAAGAAGGAAATCAATTCAGGGCAGTAATAATGGACCTAACCATCCCTGGAAGTATGGGAGGAAGAGAGGCTATTAAAAGGTTACTAGAGATAGACCCTCATGTTAACGCTATCGTTTCTAGCGGTTATTCCAATGACCCAATAATCTCTAATTTTAAACACTATGGTTTTAGAAGTGTTATCATTAAACCCTATATATACGAGGAACTGAGTAAGGTATTGTTTGACATCACCCACCGATCAAAATAGCCCAGCGTGTCTTTTGCTGGGTTATTTTGATCGGTGGGTGATGTTTTTCAGTAACAATCTTCGTCTCTAAATAAACGTAAATATTCGGGATGGTTCAAATCGCTGTGATATAGAAAAAATTGTTTCGGTTTTGCCCATCGGTTTCTTCCTGGTCTCTAGGGGGAAACATCAAGTATTTACGGGCTCTGCACTCTTAATTTAGTTACGATAAGCAGAAAGGAAACCGAAAGAATACCCATCAGAATCACACTCAGATGAACCATCCCAAATATTCAGTAAACCCCTTAAGTACCTAGACAAAATTGTTTTTATATTTTTTTATCACGTAGGGATTATATGAAAATAGCCCAGCAATTTATTGCTGGGATTGGAGAATTAAAAATATTTCAATCGTCCCTACGGGACTCTCTTGTTTTTTATGCATTGTTAACCCTGGGCTATTTTCAATTGTCCCTTCGGGACACTACAACGACTGTTTAAAACTAATTGACGTTGTAGGATTAAGCTCAACCTCAATCTGCTTTATAATTATTTACCTGAAAATCTATATCTCTGGTAGGGGTTTACTGAATATCTACAAATAAACGATACTCTAATTTGGGTTAATTTATTAAATTTTTATTCCTAACTTCCCAAAAAGCAAAAAAATCCACTTGCAATAGGAAGCAAATAAAAAAGCTACTTGCTTCCTGTTGCAAGTGGACAAAAATCAAACAAAAGGAGATTTTAGTAATTGAATAGATTGTGAATTATTATAAAATAGTAAACATAGAAAGTAAGTAAAGAAAATAATTAAGTATAAAAACCATGAACCCCCTCCCCCCTCGGCTCGCTGGTTTGTAGATATTATCTACAAAGCCCCCTCCAGTATGCTGAGGGGGGTTTATACTGCAAGCGGGTTAAAATGATACTTTTTTGGGAAGTATTTTTTTCTTAATTTAACACTATAAATTTCAAAACGTTATGCTTCCAACAAGTTAAAAAACTACTTTTTACCCGTTGGAAGTATAGTGTAAAAACCAAAAAACAAACGTTTAACAGCCATAAAATAAAAAAACTATTTTATGGCTGTTAAACGTTTATCTCATAACCACATAACTAACAACTCCTAATTTTCTTATTTCTTTAGAAATAATTCCAGCCTCTTGATCACTTGTAAAAGCACCAACCAAGGTTCTATAAAGCCTACTAGTTCTTTTCCCAGACACTGATAAGGGACAAGTATATAGTGAAAATCCCTTTGCTAAAAGGTTGGACTTTTCTTTTTTCATTTTTCCAAGAGAAGTTGATAAATTAACCTCAATAGCATAAGGGGTCTTAACTATATATGAAGAAACATACTCTCCTTTTAAGTTATTAATACCCTTTAATTCATTTTTAGCCTCTTCAACGTTGGAGAATCCACCGACAAGTATCTTAAATTTTTTTCCACTGTATGGTTGATTAGCGATTACAGAAAATGCCTTATATCCTTTTTGACGTAAGTACTTGACCTCATTGATGGCGAGCCTTAAATCTCTAGTCGTGCATACATAAATTGAGTAAGGGAAGAAATCTTTTTCAACTTTAATATTCGCATCTAAAAATAATTTTTTTTGCGTTGGCTTTGGTTTAATCTCTGACTTGGAAGAGGTAGAATTAGTCTGCTTAATTTTTATTATCGAACTTTGATTTTGTTTGATTATTTGATTATTGCTATTTACTAATAATTGATTGTTCCCCTCTGATTCCTTATTTTTTGTCTTTAAATCCGGAGTCTCTTCTGAAAATCCACTCACCCTAACCTCTTCTATTTCTTTTTCTACTTTCTCTTCTACTCTCTTTTCTGTACTTGTCGTTATAGTAGCATAACCTTTGATCTCATTTAGTTTTATATCGTTATTATATTTCTTAATATTTTTGCTATCCCCTGATTTATTAAGAGAAGAGATAAGATTATTTTTATTATAGACCATAGTTTCCTGGTTCTTAAAAGATTTTGCAATAGCCTTAAAATCCAGAATACGATGGCTTGTCTGATAGGCTAAGCCAAGACCAATGATTATAATACTTAACTGGACAACAAAAACTCTACGTAATTTTATTTCTTTCGGACTATTATCCTCTAAATTTAAAACATACTTTTTTTTATCTTTTGATTTGTTATAATCAGGAAGATGTATCTCTTTAGTAAGTACACTTTTAATCGATTTTCCCATCTTATCAATATTATCTTTACTTAACCACCACTCTTCTGTTTTGTTTTCTTCAGGAGGAATAAGGTCATTTAATACTACTCCCCAGATATCAATATGATAATTACCAAGGTTATAGTTTTTTTTAATTAAAGCAGCCTTTTCTTCCCTGTCTGTTGGATGAACAAGAATTGTACCGTCCACCTTCGAACCTAAAATAACAGCATCTGAGACACTAAACATTGAGGGGGCATCATAAAGAATTATATCATAATGTTCTTTCACCTCTGACATAAGAACATTTATCTTAGGAGAATTTATTATATTCATAGATTCTGTCCAAAGATTACCCGATGTTATAATATTTAGATTTTCGACCCCTGGAGATAATGCAACACCTTGCATTCCCATATTTCCTAGCATAATATCAAAGGCATCTTTTACAGCCTCTTTCCATTTGCATTTACCAGCGATAATATCTGCTAAGCCAAGGACATTATCTATACCAAAACGTTTATGGAGGGTGGAGGTCTTTAGATCAGCGTCTACTAATAATGTTTTATATCCCATTCTAGCCAAAGTGATAGCTAAATTTATTATAGTTGTAGTTTTTCCTCCTCTAGCATAGCTACTTGTGACAACAAATGATTTTCCTCCTTTTTCTAACCCTGCATATTGAACATTTGTAGCTAAAGATCTGTACGCCTCAGCCATTGGCGAACGTGGGACGAAATAAGAGATAAAACATGGATCTTTCAGAAGCACTCCATTACTTTTCAGAAAATCTATATCTATAAGATTTTCTTTTATGTCAGCTATATTTTCTGCATTTATATAAGGTATTTGCCCTATAACTGGTATTGCTGGTATCTTTTTTTCTTTTGAGAATTTACGAATTTTTTTTAGTTCAATGGTAACAACAATCAAAGTAGATAATACCAGACTAATTAAGGCTCCGAAGAAGGCGATTATCTTGCTTGAACTATTATCTACAGGTTTTTTTGGTTTATTGGCTAACTTATAGATTAGTATCTTCTCAATACTGGTAGCTTCTTTTATAATTGCCGTTTTATATTTTTCTTCAAGACTAGAAAGAAACCCATTATTTATTGACAGTCTACGACGTAATTCAATACCTTCTAATAATTGTGGTGTCAAATTATATCCATTTGTTTCATGTCTTAAGCCCCTTAAGCTATCTGCTAAAAACTCCTCTTTTTTCTTGACCGCCAGTAGTTTATCGTTTAAAGAAGTAAGCAATTTATTCTTTAGAGATGATATTGCCCTTTCAACCGATTCAACTTGAGGATCTGCCTCCGCATAATCTTTTTTTAAGGCTTCTTTCTGGAGCTTTAAACTAATAAGGTCATTGTTAAGTTCGGTAATAGTGATATCTGTAAATTTTTCAACTAAAATATCTCCTTGATCCACAGAATCATAGTTGCCTAACCGTACTTGTTTTATATATGAAAGTATCTTCTCTTTTGTCTTTATAATTTTTTCATAATCGGTCTTAACCTTTACTAATTCAGAGATTGAATTAAATAAATTCTGTGGAATTTTATTGAGGCCATATGCCGTCTTATTTAATCTTAATTCTTCTTTTATTGCTCCAAGTTCTTTTTTTCGTTCTAAAATTTCATTTTTTAAAAATTTATTAGTCTGATCGACCTTTTCTCTACGTTCTAAACTAATACTATCTTTATACACCTCAGTAATTGTATTGGCAAGTTCCTGGGCTGATTCCGGATCAGAACCAAACACCCTAACTTGAATTATATTTGAATCTTTTAGTTGTTCTGCAATTATCTTGTTCCTTAATTTTTCTATAACTTTTTGATATTTTAACGTCTCTTCTAATTTTAGAGAGGAGATATTATACGTACTGGGGATAATGGCAAGCCTTTTTGCTAACTTCTCTATAATAGGATAACTTTTTAAGTTTACAAGATGTTTAGCCATAATCTTTTGATCTACTTCGATTTTATTTAGTGGTTTATTCGTTGCTGGATCAGAAAGTAACTCTCTTGGAACAACCTTATCTACCTTTAGCATACTAGTAGCTTCATAATATCTTCCTGGAGAAAAGGCATAAACTAACATATATGTTATCACTGTAGCTAAAAGAGTAGGATAGAGTATCTTCTTCTTGTTTTTTGTTATCACCTTTATAATATTTATTGTTCTGTCACTTTCTTGCCAAGCCATCTTTGTAACACCCCCTTTTTTTAAACTCCTCATTAACCCAATTAATCTTCAAGTTCTTCAACAAGATTATTAACAACTCTTTTTTTAAACTCCTCATTATTTATTACTATATCTATAAGTTTTTTTCTAATCTTTCTATTAAATTTAACATCATTTTCTAAGATTTTTGATAATTCGTCTGTTATGCTTTCTGCTAACAGGTCTAAAAAATCTGGCTCTGTCACCACTTTATGTACAATGTCTTCCATAAAATTTTCATCTTGAAGTAATCTTTGAACATCTTCCTTTTCAACAAATCCCATAAAAAGCGCCTCCTGTTTTCTTTTAAAACTTTCATCATTAATTTGTAATATACTTAACCATTCTTATCTGACTTCCTTCGCCAATCGTAGAGTCAAACTCTACTTCATCCATAAGGGAATTTATCAGAAATAAACCCAACCCCATTCGATCAGGTTCTTCGACATCCGAAACCTTTGCGTATCTTTGGACGAATTGGGGATTGAATCCCGTTCCCGTATCTTTGACTACTATAACAACCTTATTCGGATAAACTAATATCCTTATAAAAATATAATTTGTGATTTCATTTTCATTTTTATAGGCGTGCATTATTGAATTTATACATGCTTCACCTATAGCTGTCCTTATATCCTCGACACCCTCTTCCGTAAAGGGTAAGCAGCTTGCTATAGAAGCTGCAACTATCCTTGATAAGGCTACATATTCTTTTTTACAAGGAATTGATATTTCAGTTATGTCTGGTTCTATTGGATGTGCCATTAAACGATACCTCTCTTTTAATTTACTAAAAATTTACTACTCTCTTATAATGCCCAATAATTAACATGGTTAAACATAAATTTTCAGCAATTTTTATCGTGAAATTTATTGACCAAGTTTGCCTCTTCTGCAATTTGTGACCAAAAAAATTATTGTATTTATTATTTCAATTTGACTTGGATGACGCTGTCCTCTAAACCTTCTGGGATTTATTGCTTTTAAGGGTAATTTTAAATAGGAGTAAAAAGGATTTTTTTTAAATTTATTTTTTGCATACCTTGTGATATTATAATCTCACTCATGCAGAGGATAGAGCAACGCTGGGAGGCGACCTGAACGCTGACATGAGAGGGTAATTTGGCCGTGCTTACTTTTAAGCAGGGCCTTTTTTATATCTATAATCTAATTTACCCTTATACTACTCCAACTTAGGTTTTTCTTGGTAACTATCAGCCTAGGTAAGACCTGTTAGGTTAGTTAAGAATCAGTAGGTTAAGGCACATAGGCACAAAGTTTTTAAGGTTTTTTTGTTTTTCCTCTGTGCCTCAGTGCCTTTGCTACTTTTTACTTTATACTACTATATTTAATTAATACAATTAGTTAGAAAAACCTAAGTTGGAGTATTATATGTATAAATATTATATAACTAAATGCTATAATTTATAAGGAAGAATATTTGCTTCTGTTCTATCCCTTAATCTGGAGTAACTAATGGAGATAAATGATCTGAATCAAGAAGAATACCTATATCATCAAGCCCAATCAATAGGGATCGAATTGTCAGAAATTAAAATTAAGCAATTTATTATTTACCTTAAAGAACTTAAAGAATGGAATTCAAAAATAAATCTTACAAGGATTATTGATGATAAAGAAATTATTGATAGACATTTTATTGAATCCTTAATGTATGCCTTGTTTTTTAAATTTAAGGAAGGCATCGAAGTCGTAGATATAGGATCTGGCGCTGGTTTCCCTGGGTTACCCTTAAAAATTGATAAGCCAGGCATAAGATTGACGATTGTTGAGAGGAATAAAAAGAAACAGGCATTTATTAATAATGTTGTTCGTAAAATTGGATCAAAATTGGAAGGGATGTTTGCCGACATTACAGAACCTTCTAAAAAATATGATGTAATAGTCATACGAGGCGTAGATATAAACGAATCATTAATAAAAAAAATAGCGAATATTACAAAGGATAATGGGATATTAACCTTAAAATCTAGTTCAAAATTAGAAGAAAATCTTAACATATTAATAAAATATAATTTTTTTGAAAGAAAAGATTTTAAAGTAAATTCACAAACAAAACCACTTGATCGAAAAAAAATAGACTATACAAAAGAGGAAAACTGTATTAGAATGTTTTTGTTTCATATGAAACAAAAAAAGGAAAAAGGGGAATGAAGGGTAGAATCGTAGTTATAGCTAATCAAAAAGGTGGAGTTGGAAAAACTACAACTGCTATTAATCTTGCTGCCTGTCTGGCAGCAGCAGAACAAAAGACTTTATTAATAGATATCGATCCCCAAGCAAACGCTTGTAGTGGAATAGGATTTCGAAGAAATGGGGGTGGAGTGAGTAATCAGGATAATATCTACTATACCCTAATTGGTAAAAAAAAGATAAAGGATGTAGTAGCAAAGACTAATATAAAATGGCTTAGCATAGTCCCCTCGGATATATCCTTAATAGGGGCAGAGATCGAGTTAGTTAGTGTAATAGCCAGAGAGACTAGATTAAAAGAAGCCCTTACTGAAATTAAAGAAGAGTTTGATTATATAATTGTAGATTGTCCGCCATCATTAGGATTATTAACCATAAATTCTTTAACTGCTGCTGATTCAGTCTTGATTCCTGTGCAATGTGAATATTACGCCTTAGAAGGGATAAGTCAACTTATTAATACAGTAAACCTTGTGAAAAGAAGCTTAAATACAAATTTAGCTCTTGAAGGTATTTTACTAACTATGTACGATAAAAGAACTAACCTTTCTATCCAGGTAGAAGAAGAGGTTAAAAAACATTTTAAGCAAAAGGTATTTAAGACAATAATACCAAGAAATATAAAATTAAGTGAGGCTCCGAGTCATGGAAAGCCCATAATAATGTATGATATAAGGTCTAAAGGTTCAGAAGCTTATCTACAATTAGCAAAGGAAGTGATCTTGAATGGAAAAAAGAGCCTTGGGTAGAGGTTTAGATGCCCTAATACCTCCCCCGCTTATTAATATTGATGAAGAAGATAAGGGGAAAAGGATAGTCAATTTACCTCTTGGGGATGTGATCCCAAACAAATTTCAACCAAGAAAAACCTTTGATGAAAAAAAATTAGAAGAATTGGCTAATTCAATTAGGGAAAAAGGGGTTATCCAGCCAATCATTGTCCATAAGGTAGAAGATAAGTATGAGATAGTAACTGGTGAAAGAAGATGGCGAGCAGTACAAAAAACGGGTTTTAAAGATATTCCCGCAATAATAAGAGATGTCTCAGAAAAAGAAAAGTTAGAATTAGCCTTAATTGAAAATATTCAAAGAGAGGATTTAAATCCTCTTGAGGAAGCTGAGGCCTATAAAGAAATCATGGAGAGGCTCTCCCTTACCCATGAAGAAGTTGCAAAAAGAGTTGGTAAAGAAAGATGCACTATATCAAATTCTGTAAGATTGTTAAAATTACCAGAAGAAATAAAGTGTGCCTTGATTAGTAATACGATAACGACAGGACATGCACGGGCTATATTAACTTTAGAAGAAGAAAAACAGACTACCCTATGTAAAGAAATAGTTGAAAAAAAACTTACTGTCAGAGATACAGAAAATTATGTCAAAGAAATTGTCCAAAGGAAAAAAGAGAAGGCTTCTGAATTAACCAGTAAGGTAGCAAGTGAAACAATTAATAAGTCAAGTGAAACAGTAGAAGTCTTAGCAATTAAGGATATTCAAGCAGAATTAACAAGGGTATTAGGTACAAAGGTTGTGATTAAATCTAAAGGTAATAATAAGAAAGGCACTATTGAAATTGACTATTATTCATTAGATGATTTAGATAGAATACTTGTCATCTTTAAAGCCGAGCAGTCCTAAATTCTCAATTTTTAATTCTTGATTCTTAATTAGTTAAAAAAAGGGGGAATAATTATGATGAGAAAAAAAGAGGGTGTTGGAGTAAGTAATATAGTAGGGGAAATTAATGCTTTTTTAGGTGAGGGAACGGAATTTAAAGGCATATTAGCCTTTGAGGGAACTGTCCGAATAGATGGAAAGCTGGAAGGAGAAATAGTGACCACAGATACATTGATTGTTGGTGAGCAGGCAATTTTAAATGCAGAAATAAATGTAGGAATTATAGTAATTAGTGGTAAGATAACAGGCAATATAACGGCAAAACAAAAAATCGAGATAAATAAAACAGGACAGGTCTTTGGTAATGTTAAAACACCTTCATTAGTAATCGAGGAAGGAGTCGTTTTTCAAGGAAGTTGTGAAATGCCTTCAAAAGGAGAGGTTATGGTAGAAAAAGAAGGTGGGAAAGTAAGTAGGATCGACCAAAGAAAAGATAGAGACAAGGAAGCCATTGCATCTACAAAATAAAACGGGGTTATTGTTTATAGGTAGCTGTCTATTATTATCTTCTAAAAGTAAGAGTCTGTTATTACAAATATTGTTGTTCTAATTTTGTTACATTTATAGTATTTAAATATCGACTTCAGCAAAATACTCCGCCCCTTCCCCGTATAGATAAGTATGATAACCTATCTATCAGAAGAAACTTCAATTATATTTTTTTGTTTCTTGTGAAACTATCCATTAAGTTTTCCTATATCGCTCTACCAAAAAAATGTCATGGTGTACCACAAAGGATCTTTGGAATAGTTATAGATTTTCAAGTAACAGTAAACAAAAGACAATGAGCATTTTTAGATGAAGGTATATGTAGCCTTAAGTGGTGGTGTAGATAGTGCTATTGCAGCTTTTTTGTTGGATCAGAAAGGTTATGAGGTAAAAGGTATATTCTTAAAGCTATTAGATGATGATAAAAATAATAGTACTATGCTTAAGGAGAGATGTGCAAAAAGAATAGCAGAACGATTGAATATTCCATTTGAGGTATTAGATGTCTCAAAAGAGTTTAAAAAAGAGGTAATAGATTATTTTATTGTTGAGTATATTAATGGGAAAACCCCGAATCCATGTGTAACATGTAATCAAAAGATTAAAATTAATCTTTTGTTATCCTTAGTCAAAAAGAACAATTGTGATTTATTAGCTACAGGACACTATGTTCGCCTCGGGTATAATAAAAATAGAGATTCATATTATTTGCATAAAGGAGTGGATCAAAAAAAAGATCAATCATATTTTCTTTACAGATTAAAACAAAGTCAATTAAAGAGACTAATTTTTCCATTAGGAACGATGCAAAAGTTTGAAGTAAAAGAGTTGGCAAGAAAAAAATGCCTTGAAGAGATTGTAGATCAAGATAGCCAGGAGATTTGTTTTGTAAATGGAGATTATCGTAATTATATAACTACTTATCTTAATAATAAAAGTGGCTCAAAAGGCCATATAATGGATTTAGAGGGAAAGATTATTGGCGAACATAAAGGTATATTTCGTTATACTGTGGGTCAACGTAAGGGATTAGAGATCCGTTCGATTAGACCATATTATGTAGCAAAAATAGATTACAATAACAACATAATTTATGCTGGGGAAAAAGAAAACTGCTATAAAAAGAAAATTATTATTAAAGATTTAGTTTTTACTGATGAAAATCAACCCGTTTCCCCCTTGAAAGTTATAACAAAAATTAGGTATAATCATTTAGGTGGATTATCAACAATATATCCAGAGGATAATAGATTAACGATTGAGTTTGATGAGCCTCAATTATCTCCTACTCCAGGTCAATCTGCTGTCTTCTATAATTATGAGGGAGTTCTTATTGGAGGAGGAATAATAAGTTAAGTATGAAGTGAAATAAAGTGTCTAAATTGAAATAAAAAGGAGATTACTTATGGATTCATTTGAAGAATTTAGAGCAGCAACATTATTTTGCCCAAAATGTAAAGTCGCAAATCCAGTGAGGGAACGTTTATTGCTAGTCTTACCCGAAGGGAATATGTATGAGTATAGATGTGCAAAGTGTGGAACTTCAGTAGGAACCAAGAAAGATAAGGATGGGATAAATCAGGTAAAAGAGAAACTTAAAAAACAACAACACTCTGCTCAACAGTCCAAAACAGCTAATTCGTTTCCGTTGCAAAAAAAGATAATTTTATAATTTTTTTAGATTTTAAATAAATAACTCACCTGCTTTAACAGGTCTGTTGTTTATTTTTTCCCTTTGTGCCTAAACAGCTAGTTACAAAACCAACCTACATTACCTCAGAAAAACCCAACTTGGAGTAGTAGACATCTTTCCAAAATAAATAGCGTATTCTCTAAGTATCTAGAGGCAAGAGAAGACAAAAATTTTGCTGTAGTGAGTTATTAGTAGGCTTTTTATAAATTTTCTTAGTGCAGCTTCCCGTAAAATTGCCTCTGTTTGAG
>JAZDLJ010000114.1:0-10256 GCA_043802115.1 bacterium
AAAATTGCCTCTGTTTGAGCGAAGCGAGTTAGGCAATTTAGGGAAGCAAGCTTAGAAAATTCAAAAAGACTACTCCAACGAACGAAGCAAAGATTTTTGTCTTCTCACCCACCCTGCAAGATTATTTTGGAAAGATGTCTAGTATAGATATAACCTCCATTGGAACAAAAGTTATTATAGAAATCCGCTACTTCTCTATGTCTTGTCTCTCTTTTATCACGTAAAGATAGCCACCCCCATGTATCCACAAAAAGCTTATGCCCCATATAATTCCTTATCTATATCTTCAGCTAATGAACCATGAGAAATTCCACCGATAAACTTCAAAATAGAACCCTTATCTCTAGAAACTTTATTTTTTTTGGGTTCTATTCTAGATGAGTAAGATTTTTCTTTGAATAAAACAAAACTCACAAAATCCAACACTTCCTGAAGTTTATCTTCGGGTAACTTTTCTATCTTTACCAAGATATTTTTTTTTATTTGATTTGCTATAGCCATAATAAATCTTAACCTCGTTCCTGCTTTTTATTCATATTTCATCTTCATCCCTACAAAAAATAACTTCAAAGGCTTCCATTGCAAACCTATCAAGAGGATATTTATCCTTTAAAATGACAAGCATGTCCTTTTAATAAAACTTCTCTTGTAAGGTTAGGTACAAAAATAGACTCCGCTTCTAGCTCATTTAATGCTAACTTTAGTATCTGAATATCCTCTACTGAAGGCATAACTGCCAGATCAATATCACGACTAAACTCTGCTGCCCCATAAAGGATACAAGCCTGTCCTCCCATTAACAAAACCTTCAATCTATACTTCAGGAAAGTAGAAAGGACTTTGGATATCTGGCTCTGGATCATAACTTCCTCCTAGGAGGATAAAGGTTTCCCATAGTTTCTGTGATTCTGTAAATCGTTCTGCAGGAGTCATGCGATACCACTCCAAAAGTTCTTCTTCTGTTATCTTTTCAATTAGATCATTTTCTCTACTTTGATACATTTTTGCTTATACTCCTTGCAGATCTTTCAAACTTTCATATTTATAACATTTATCTTTTCCATTTTCCTTAAATTTGACAAGTGTTTTAAATTCCAACTTATTAAGGCATCCATCTCAAAAACTGTTGCAACTGCTGTTTGTATCTCCTCACATCAACGGATCCATCGTCAAAGCAGGATGACCAACCTTTTCCATGTAAGCCATTACCTCTTCTTCAGTGACAGCGATACTTTCATCAGCAATCATCTCAATAAAATTATCCATTCCTATATCCTTAGAAATACGCTCTAAGATGGGTCTAATCTCATCTTTAAGTATCTTTGGCATCCACCCTACCCGCTTAATCCCACCTTCAGCAGAAAGGAATTTCTTGCTCCCAATATAATGTTTACTATGCCCCGTAAAACCAGGGGTCTGTAAACCACCGCCTACTGAACCTGCCAGGGTAGAAAATTTCATCCCGCAAGGGGTCATCCCTGTAAATTCACGGTTTACAATCATAAAGGCATTAGCCATAGGCATAACCCCAGAGATACATTCAAAGCATCCACAACTAGTCATAGGGTCTTCCATAATGCTGTACGCGTTAAATCTACTTAGACTACCTTTAGAGGCTGCATATAAAAAATCATTAATCCCCTGCCACTGCCCTTTTTGTACATCAAGAGAATTCCCTTTTTTAATAGGCTGATTCGGGCCAGTCGGTTCCATCTGATAAGCTGCCTTGCCATCAAGCCAATTGTAAGCACCGCATAGTCCACTCCTCTCAGGGGTAATAACACAAACATGGCTTGGGGCAAACGACTGACACAAGGTGCATGAATAAAATGTATCCACTGCCTCATCAGTTAATGAACCAATCCTGTCATCTCGCTCATGGTAAACTTTTTTAGCAATCTCATGCCACTTCTTTACATCTCCTGAGTTGGTAAATAACTTTACCTGGATCTTATCTACTACAGCCCCATATTCGGCATGAAGTTTTGCATGCAGAGTTAACCCCAAATGATTTATTTTAAAACCCTTTTTATGAGCATCCTTGCTAATCCTCATCCAGTTGACATCCCTCTGTCCCATATGAAAAACACCTTGTGCCCCGTTTAAAATCCTATGGATCTGTCTTTCTAAGATCGGCTCAAAATCTGGTTGCATCTCTCGACCTGCAACCTCAATGACAATACCTATCGGTAATTGGCCTCCCTCCTGGATATCGTCAATCTCTGGACCAATTACCTCTACCTTTCCATCTTCAATCTCACTCATATCCTTTGAATAAAGATATTCAAAAGCCTCTGTTTTGTTTCCGCCCATTTCCACATACATATCTTCCTTACGTACCCGCTCTCCTTCAAAGGCAGCACCATAGGCAACTGGTATTGGTACCTTAGTGACCTGAATCTTTAATCCTCTCACTTCTATGGCCTTAGCAACAATCTTATCATAAGGGACATTAGAAACTACGTGTTCATAGGTACAAACACCTGTTGGTAATATCTGCGGGATATCTGTCGCTGCTATGGTAGGAAAACCATAATTAATTGCCCCTGCTGCCTGGGCATAATCCTCATCACCAACGTGACCTAATGCAAGGACAAAGGCGAATATCCTGTTTTTATTATATTTTAAAAGTTTTTCATAATCGCCTGGCTTAACTCCTCCAAAGGCCATAGCTGCCCTGGCGGCAAAACCTAAAGCGAAGATAGCCGCATTCACCTCTTTGCCAAAGGGGACTAGTCTCGTCTCCCAGCCCATCTGTACACCCTCTTCAGCAAGTTGTTCGGCCATACTCTTTCCATCATTTTCCCCAGCCATAAAGACATAGAGATTCTTTCCTTGAAGTTCGCGGGCGATATTTACGGCAATCTCATTAGTTGGACATGCACCAACGCAAGCAGCAAATCCAGGTGCACTCCCATCAACAAATTCAATCCCACGCTTGCGCATAATAACATCGTCAGCAGCCCCTAACCAGATTGGCCCACCTTCAGGACAGTTTTCAGCTACAACGTATGGAATTGGGCTCTCTAAATATTTCAAACTCTCGATGATCTCATCAGCAAAGAGGGTCGCTGCCCCTGCATCCAGGGCGTGACCGAGATAAGGTAACCAGACATTTTCTGTTGGATTTGGAGGTAATAACCGCTTTGTCAAATCCAAAACCTTCTGCATCTCACTAATTTTTTCTACCTTTAGACCTGTAAAACCATAGATTACTGGAAGGTAATAACCTGTATTAGGGAATTCGACCTTCTTGTCTGAACCAAACTTCTCCAGGGCTTGTTTGTAGGCATCTTCCGCCCTCCCTACGATCTTGTATGCCCCTCTGATTGCTGCTGATGCTATTATTTTGGACATTGGTTATTCCTCCTTTATTTTTAACATAAATTTCACAAATTTAACAATTTCCCCCTCTCATTTAAAAAATTTTCAATATCATCTACGATAATTAAATCCTTATCTCTACCCTCATCTTCATTACAAAAAAAGACCAATTGTTCAATTTGTCTATCATTAGTTTTTATTAGTATCTTCTTCTGATAACCTGTTTTTTGACAAGCGTGGAGTAAAAGATTTCTGGCAACCTCTATAGATTCATCATCTTTCTGAACTTTTACAGGGATTGGCCTAAAAAAATTTTTATTCTTCAAAAAACCATCTATTCCCTTATTTCGTTGCACAGGAATAATATCTAAACGTTCTAAAACCTCAAGTACCTTTGGGTCTTGATTTAAATAGGCTCCTTTTCCATTTTTTAATAAATCGGATTCGGATTTTATAGGTTTTTCCAGCCTCTTTTTTGCAAGTTCAATTGCATCCTGAGATTTATCAATGCCAATATATCTTCTTCCTAAAAATTGAGAGGCAACAAGGGTTGTCCCACTTCCACAAAAAGGGTCTAGCACAGTATCTCCTTCATTCGTGACAAGCTTTATCATCCTTTCAAGTAATATAATAGGTTTTTGCGTTGGATAACCAACCCTTTCCTTTGCCTTTGGATTTAAAAAAGGGATCTCCCAGACATCAGAAAGAGGCACACCTTTTTTTTCTTCCATTAACTCTAAGTTGCCATCTTCTCCTTTTTTATAAATAGTCTTTCCGTTTTCATCTCGAACCCTTTTTTGAAAAATCTGGTCAAGATTTGTAGTTGGTGAATAATCTGTATAAATTATGCTAAATTTAAAGTTATTAGTCTTGCTATAAAAAAAGATTATTTGATGAGCATTTAAAAGCCCTTTTTTGGCGTTCGACCATCGCTTGTATGACCAAACAATCTCGCTCTGAAAATTTTCAGGACCAAAGATTTCATCAAGGGCAATCCTTAAATAATGAGAAGCTGATCTGTCACAATGAAGAAAAATACTCCCTGTATCTTTTAGAACTGTCTTGCATTTTTCAAGTCTTTCTTTTATATACGTCTGGTAACTATTAATATCTTCCCATGTATCGTCAAAAGAATACTCCTTAGAATTATCCCTTGTCTTCAATGTCTGGCTTTTTTGAGTAAAAAAAGGGGGATCAAGATAAATCAAATCAATAGAAGTTGGCTCTACCTTTTCTAATTCTATCAGACAATCACCATGTAATAACATAATCTCAAATTATCCTTTCGTTTTTTCTCTTGCAATCTCTTCTAAGATTAATTTAAGATCAACTCTTGTTTTCTTTTTAATATAAGACCATGCCTCATCACCAAAAAAATATTCACCGTCCATACCCGCATAGATTGTTCTCAAGGTTTCTTGAATCCTAATTGCCTGGGTTCTATTTGGATAATAAAACATAATACGAATAGGCTTATAACCTGCATCTTTTATACTTTTAACCCTTGTATGTTCCTTAGTAATATGATCACCATCTGTTGTTGAGTCTCTCCATTTAATCTCATAAGCCTCTTTGTCTACTAAACAATCAATTTCAAAGGTCTTTGGTCTACTCCCGAGTTTATTTAATATTTTTACTTTCCTTTGAGCGTGTTCAAATCTTTCTTCAAGGCATAAAATCGTTACTTCTTCTAAAAAAGAACCAGCATATTTGTATAAAAATCTGCCTTTATTTTGATAAATATCAATAAGTTCACCTTCTTTTGAAGTAACCACCAAAACTCTATAGATTAAATAATGAGAATTGTCATCTCCCTTCATTTCAACAAGACGTTTATCAGTTTTTTGCTTTAGATTATTTGAGTAGACTTTTACACATTCAATTATTTTATCTTTTATTGTTAATTTATTAGGCATTAATTTGGATTCCTTTTATCGCGATCATCACCAAGAGGCCACCTCTTACCGGCTTACTAGAACGGCCCCGCGGGTAGCTGCTCAGTGCATAAGTTGGTTAGATTCAGGATGCCACAACTTCGTCATCCTCAAGATTTGAATCTTCGTTTTCTATCGGTAATTGCCAAGCACCGCCAACCACGTCCTTTATTCTTTTTATAATCATATCAGCGCGATCATTTAAAAAAATACGAAAATCTTCTTTTAAAAATTTCTTTATGAAATCTGAATCGCTCGGTCTGTAAGGAATAAAACAGCTCTCTAATCTTCTGTCTAGATCTCCAACATTACCTTCGTCACGATAATATTTTACCAAATCTCCCAGATACTTTTCTGGATTTATATTACTTATTTTCCTGTTAGTTTCTTGTGAGACGATTATTCTATTTACGATAGAATTAAGTAAATTTTTACTTATACCACTTTTATTAAGACAATATGGAAATATATGATGATCTTCAAGGTTACCATCCAAGGGGTTCCCAGTTAATAAATCTTCACGGACTGTTGTTCTCATTAGTGCTTGAATAGCCTTGTATCTGCTATCAGCAATATGTTTTATATCAATTAAGTCATCAGCAGTGAAATATACTCGCGGATAAAGAATAGGTAACCCCTTTTCTAACAGGTTACAAAATCTCCTGAAATCATCACCAATTTTATAATTATTTGCAGGGGAAGGATTTGCAGCTAAGGTAGTACAAAAGTACCATTTTCTAAGGGTTGCTGAAAATTCTGGATTATTTAAATTCCCTGGGAAACACATTAAAGTAGCAGCGATAGAAACAAGCGTCCCATGAGGAGGTTGTGTTTTGGGCGTCGCTCCAAGCTTTTGAATCCAATCGCAAGCTTCCCTAAGATGGTCAACTGCTTGGTCCCAATTATTCTTGATAAACTCACCATCAAGCGACAATAGGACAGATCTGGTTGCCTCTGGAAATTTATTTACCATTCGAAGGTGATAAAGAGTAAGAATTTGTAAAATCCTTTCTCCATCTATTTCGTAATCATTAAGAATTGGGTGTTTATCACGAGAGTCATCTAATAACGCTTTTAAATCAGGGGTAGGATAATATCTTGCTACAGCCAAGTCAAAGGTTGTGAGCCTAGTTCCTGTGGAATTAATAGTTTCAAATACCCTACATACGGATTCCAGTGGAGCATCGTTATCTAAGGCAACAAAAGGAATTGAAAATTTCCTAATTGTTTCAAAAACACCTTTTAATTTTGCTGTAGCGCGGCGGGCAGCATTTTTATCGTTTAAAAATTCTGGAAAATCACCTGAATCTTCTATATATTCAGAGATGTAAATATCACACTTCGCTTGATCCATTGCGATATCTGTACGCATCAGTCTATTATTATCTTTACGTTCTGGATTTTTTATGCCCCGCATTCTGCTAACTATCCAAGATGGGTTTTCATTTTCGAAAAGCTCATACATTCTTTTTAAATCAAAATAATAATTTCTTTTGGGATGGGCATCTAAAAATACCCTTGCTATTGATGTAAGGCGTTGTTGACCGTCAAGTACATAAAATGATTCAGTACCTGGCTCTTCAACTTCATTAAGAGCATCAAATTGGTCATTTTTCGGAGGATAACTGGCATCGAGTTTCCTTGATTTTAAAGGCACAGCATCGTTTTTTCCAAGGATTAATAATGATCCAATAGGATAGTTTCTTGAAATTGAGTCGATTAGTAGTTTTGTTTGTCCTTCCTTCCAAGTAAAATCTCTTTGGAATTGAGGGATGAGAAAATGTCCAATCCTAATTTTTTTCAGCAATTGACCGATGTCAAAATTTATTGTTTGCATTTTTTGCTCCACAGATTACCGATAGTTATTCTATTTTTTAAAAAACGTTCTTTTAAAAGCCCTCTTAAATGTACTACCCCAAATAAGTTCTCTCATTTCAAAAGGTTTCTCATTAACTCATCAACAGTACCCTTTTTTCCTTCTCCTTTATCATATTCCTTTTTTCCCTCCCTAACATTTTCAGCAAACAAATCTCTTCTATGTTCTCTTAATCTATGTTGTATAATGTCGATCAGGTCTTCCTGTTGAGATTCAGACAACGATTCTACTGTATCTAAAACCTCTTGAAAGATTGAGGTTGGTTGACTGGACATTCAAGTCCCTCCTTATTCTTCAAGCGACCTTATAAATTAAAGGACGATATCGGGGAGCAGGAATTGGTTTCTTTTTTTCGCGAGCTGCATCTAACCAAGCTTCCTTTGCCTCTAAAACTTCTCGTAATGCCTCCTCCTGTGTATTTCCAAAGGCAGAACAGTGTTCTAAATCAGGAATATCTGCAATATATCCTTCGTCTTCCTCACTATAAAATAAATTAATATGATAATCCTTCATTTATTATCCTCCGTCTGGAGATCATATTGTTCAATAAGGTGCAATAACTGCTTAACTTGATATGGTTTTGCCTTTCCTTTTACATTTTGAAGATTTACTAGTTCTGATACATCTGCATGGGTATAAATATGATGGCTTCCCTTAATACGCGTCAATTCAAATCCAAATAGTTCAGCACATTCCGTGGCTTCGGAAAATCGGATATTTTTTGAACCAGAGAGTAATTTCTCAATTAATTTCTTTTTTTTCATGAAATTAGTTTTTTTTCTTGCCTTTAAATCCCTAATTACTTCTTTAACAGTGTAATCTTCTGTTCCAAATCCAAAAAAACTAACTGTCTAAAATCCAGCTTTCGCTGGATTTAGACAGTTAGTTCTCTCCTCATCGCCATATCATAAAGCACTCTCTCCTGCTTCTTCTCAATCCCCAGTGCCTTACGTTTCTTAATAATATGTTCAATCATCAGATCAGCATGTTTCTCAGGATCTGGCTCAAAAGCCCACATCCCTTTATACTTTTCTTCAAATTTTTTAAATAAAAGCTCCTTCATCTTTGTACTCCCCATAATTGGGAAGGTTGCCCCAAAAACGGTAAAAACCCCTGAAGCTACAAAATATTGTCCTATGGCAATCGCCTTCTCACTCATCCACTCTGGCGCACTTCCTGCCAAGGGTAAATCACTGATATCATCTCCTAAGCCACCTTCTTTTACTACAGCGGTTGCGGCAATTAAAAGTCGGCTATTGTCAACACATGATCCGCAATGAAGGACAGGAGGGATACCTACAGTCTCACAAACCTCTCTTAAGCCTGGGCCTGCATATTTTAAGGCTGCCTCTGGGGTTAACAATCCTTCTTTAGCACAACTAATGGCTGCACAACCTGTTTGAAGAACCAGGACATTATTGGCAATTAATTTTTTCACTAAAACATTAGTTACATGATCATGTTTTACCTTGGGATTATTACACCCAACTACCCCTGCTATACCCAAGATCTTACCATTTATGATATTATCATTTAATGGCCTATATGAACCTCTATATCTTCCGCCCAGGGTATGAATAATACTCTCATGACTAAATCCAGCAACGAGATCCATCGTCTCTTTAGGGATACGTATCTTTTCCTTCACTCGATTAGGATAATTCTCAATCGCAGTCCTGACAATCTCTTTAGCAACCTCCAATGCCCTTCCCTCTTCAAATTCCATATGAATTGCCCCTGGAATCTTTGCCCGATAATTAGTCGTAATTAATTTAGTATGGAAACATTTAGCAATCTCACCCAATGATTGCATAATACATTGCACATCAACAACCATAGCCTCTACTGCTCCAGTGGCAATAGCTAATTCCTGTTGAAGAAAATTACCCGCAATTGGTATGCCATGCCTCATAAGGATCTCATTAGCAGTACAACAAATACCTCCTAAGGTTATCCCCTTTGCCCCTTTACTCTTTGCAAGGCTGAGAAGTTCTGGGTCAGAGGCGGCAACAACAATCATCTCAGATAGTATTGGATCGTGTCCATGAACAATAACATTAACCTCATCTTCCTTTAAAATCCCAAGATTGACCTTTGCCCTTAAAGGGATTGGGGTACCAAACATAATATCCTGAAGTTCTGTAGCAATCATCGAACCGCCCCATCCATCACCCAAGGCTGCCCTACTTCCTTGCAGCATTAAATTTTCTGCATCCTGATCAGTCCCCATATGAGTTCGATGCATAATCTCAACTATCTCTCGATCAACACCCCTCGGGATAACTCCCATCTCTTTCCATAAGGCCTGCCTTTTTTCAGGTGCCCTTTTTATAAAATTGAGTTCGCCCTCCTGCTTTCCAAATTCAGCCATACACTTCTCTGCAAGCTCTAAGGCAATCTCTTTCATGCCTCGTTCATCAGCGGCTATTCCAAAATCCTGGGCAACCTTTCTTAACTTAACCTCATCTTTTATCTGGTAATCCTTAACATGCCCACGGCATAACTCTAGAAAGGTCTTGGCTACATCACGACCGTGGTCTGAATGCGCTGCAGCCCCGGCTGCAATCATTCGGACAAAATTTCTCGCTACAATAGTCTCAATGGTAGCCCCACAAACCCCTCGATTCATCTGGCCTTCTTTTTCAGTCAGACGGCATGGACCCATGGCGCAGATGCGGCAGCATACGCCTTGGACGCCAAAGGTACAAGGTTTATTAGAGGCTGCCCGATGAAAGGCAGTGGTCATTGATCCATTGTCTATACTATCTAATAACTCAATACTTGCATTACATGAACTAAAATCTGAGTTGTCCATTTTTTCTCCTCCTTTTTTAATGCTTACCTCTTGTAAATATCGCCCCTACTTCTAATAGTTTTTATTTTTACAATCCTATTTTGGACATCAACTTCATAAATTATTCTTAAGTCACCTAGCCTATATCGATAATTGCCCTCTAATTCACCCCAAAGTCTTTTTATATTAGACATCTTTCCAAAATAAATACCGTATTCTCTAAGTATCTAGCGGCAAGAGAAGACAAAAATTTTGCTGTAGTGAGTTATTAGTAGGCTTTTTATAAATTTTCTTAGTGCAGCTTCCCGTAAAATTGCCTCTGTTTGAG
>JAZDLJ010000115.1:0-5214 GCA_043802115.1 bacterium
ACCATTGTTTGAGCGTAGCGAGTTTTGGTAATTTAGGGAAGTAAGCTTAGAAAATTCAAAAAGTCTCCGCTAACGAACGAAGTAAAGATTTTTGACTTCTCTACTACTTTAATAAAGATTATTTTGGAAAGATGTCTACTAATTAAGAAGCCGATGTTAATTTTAAATCATGATTATTCAAAGTTGAACTAAATAAAGGAGGAAGCAAAATGAGATATTTAAATAGAAAACGTTTTTTTCGTATAATACCAATGATGGTTTTAAGCCTCAACTTACTAAATATCGGATGCGGTACAAGTAAAAAGATGATTATGAAAGAAAGAGATCTTTTGGCTAAAGAAAAGGAGAATATCTCTCAAGAAAACAAGGTATTAAAAAATAAGATAGCTGATGTAGAAAAACAATTGATCGAGGTGAGAGATGAATATAATAATACACAATCTGCTTTGGAAAGTATAAAAAATGAGCAGGCTCAAAAAGATCAGGAATTAAGAGGAATGAAGGAAAGGGAAGCCTCTTTGGAAAGAGATATAAAACAAGCAGTGCAGCCACAGGCAGAGATTCAGGTGAAGGAATTTAAAAGAGGATTGGTAATAACCTTCCCGGAGACAATACTATTTCCATCAGGAGAGTCTTATATAAAGAATTCAGCGAAACCTATACTTAAAAGTTTGGCTAAAAAGATAAAAGAATATAATGACAGATTAGTTATGGTAGAAGGTCATACAGATGACCTCCCAATTAAAAATGAATGCCTACCTTCTAATTGGGAGCTTGGCGCTCAACGAGCAACTACAATTATCCGTTATCTTCAATGGGGTGAGGATGTTCCCCCCGAGCAACTTTGTGCTGTTAGTTTTAGTAAATATCAACCAATAGTTTCTAATGAGACAGTTGAAGGCAGGAGGTTGAATCGAAGAGTGGAGATTATTATCCTCTCAGAAGACTTAACTAAACAATTTATCCTTAAGACAGATCTAAAGTAGTTTTTTTTACTTTAGATCTGTCTTAAGGGTTGTTCTATTTTTATTAAAAGGCAGAGGGTTATTACTGCAAAAAAATGATTGACATTTTTTTTTATATTTCTTACTATATTGAAATACTAGAAACTTTCAAAGTTAGGGCAAGAGGACGTTGATTTAATTTCAAAAAAAATTACAATAGATGAAATAAAAAACTACTTTATTATACCTATTGTAAAAAAGGGGAGGGTGTATGAAAAATGTAAAAAAAGTATTTAGTATGGCTATTATTACTTTTTTCCTTTTATGCTCTGTTGGTAAAGCATCTACAAAAGAGAAAAGAGAGGGAGATGATTCTGACTTTGCGAATGTAACAATAGATGTACTTTTAGCCAGACCATTTGGATTAGTTGGTACGGTTTTTGGGACAGCAGCTTTTATCGCAAGTCTTCCATGGGCCATTCCAACTAAGTCAGTTAAAAAATGCGCTGATACCTTGATTGTAAAACAAGCGAAGTGGACATTTACCCGGCCAGTAGGGCAATTTTGATTATAGAGGTTTAATACTTACCTCCCGCCTTTATATCGTCTAAATTTTCTCATCTAACAAATTAATAATTTGATTGCATAGAAAAATGCTTTTTTTATGCGGGTTTGCGAGCGATGTAGTTTTTAACCCTCTCTTCCTCAGGGAAAGGGAGTTAATAGTCTGCTCGTAGGGCGCTAATTTAAACAGGTATTATTTCCGACAGAAAGTAAGAAGACTACTTTCTGTCGGAAATATGACTTAACTAATGGAAACTAAAAAACAACAGAATATTAAAGATCAAGGTATTAAAATTTCTTCTATTAAGGGGGTAAATGATGTACTGCCCCCTGAAACAGTTATCTGGAATATAATTGAGTCTGAGGCAAAGGCGATCTTTACAACCTTTGGTTATTCTGAGATAAAAATACCTATATTTGAAGAAACTCGACTCTTTTCTCGGAGTATTGGAGATGGTACTGATATAGTTGAGAAAGAGATGTATACATTTACAGATAAAAAAGGGTTAGGGATAACACTTAGACCAGAAGGAACAGCTTCTGTAGTAAGGGCCTTAATTGAACACAAACTCTATGCCCAGAGTAGTATCAATAAGCTCTACTATTTTGGACCTATGTTTCGTTATGAAAGGCCTCAAGCAGGAAGATCAAGACAATTCTACCAGATTGGAGCAGAGGCGTTTGGCGTAAGTCATCCTGGTCAGGATGCAGAGTTGGTCAACCTAATAGTCTTACTCTTTGATAGATTAAAAGTCTCTTCTTATACAGTTAATGTTAACAGTGTGGGTTGTCCACAATGTCGATCTGAGTATAAGAAGTCTTTACAGGATTTTTTACAAGATAAATTAGGGAACCTTTGTGAAGACTGTAAATGTCGCATTCAGAGAAATCCATTTCGAATACTTGATTGTAAGAACGAGTTATGTAAGGCCCAGCTAGTATCTGCCCCAATTATCGAGGAGTATCTTTGTCAACCATGTAAGGATCATTTTAAGAAGTTCCAGGATTATTTAAGGTTGCTAGATATACCATTTACTGTTAATCCACATCTGGTCAGAGGATTAGACTACTATACTAAGACTACCTTTGAAATAAATTCAGAAATTCTTGGGGCGCAGAACGCAATAGCAGGTGGAGGAAGGTATGACAATCTAGTCAGCCAATTTAGTGGACCTGATACCCCAGCAACAGGATTTGCGATAGGGGTAGAAAGATTGTTTTTAGCGATCAAAGACAACTATCGATTCTCCTATCCCCCAGATACACTTATATATATAGTTGCCTTAGGAGAGGATGCTCAAAGAAAGGCCTTCCAATTTCAGGCAGAATTACGTAAACGAGGGATTAAGACAGAGATAGATGCTGAAGGTAAGAGTATTAAGGCCCAATTACGTAGCGCTAATCGATATAAGGCCAGGTTTAGCTTAATTATAGGGGAAAATGAGTTAATAAAACAAAAGGTTTTGTTAAAAGATATGAAGACCTCAGAACAGGAAGAAGTTGAGATAAGCAGGGCGGTGGAAGTGGTTTTAAAAAAGGGAGGATTTTAATGGATAGCTTAGGTGACTGGAAACGAACAGAATACTGTGGGTCATTGAATGAAAAGGATGTTGAAAGAGAAGTGTGTCTAATGGGCTGGGTCCATCGAAGACGGGATCATGGTGGACTTATTTTTATTGATCTTAGAGATCGTTATGGCATTGTTCAGTTGGTCTTTAATCCTGAATATAGGCAAGACACCCATAGCAATGCCCATGTTTTGAGAAGTGAATACGTTATCAGTATAAAAGGAGAGGTTATTAGAAGATCAAATGAAACAATAAACCCAAATTTAAAGACTGGCCAGATAGAGGTGAGGGTAAAAGAACTAAAGGTCTTAAATGAATCTAAACCTCTGCCAATTTCTATTGAAGATGAGACAACAGTTATCTCAGAGGACCTTCGCTTAAAGTATCGGTATCTCGATCTAAGACGGTCTTTAATGCAGGGAAATATTATCTTAAGGCATAAGGTAACCCAGCTTGTAAGGTCTTTTTTATCAGGAAAAAATTTTTTAGAGATCGAGACACCTTTTCTTACAAAGAGTACGCCTGAAGGGGCCAGGGACTACCTTGTCCCAAGCCGAATTAGTAAAGGTTGTTTTTATGCCTTACCTCAGTCTCCCCAGTTATTTAAACAACTTCTGATGGTCTCTGGTTTTGATCGTTATTTCCAGATAGTAAGGTGTTTTCGAGATGAGGATCTGAGGGCAGACAGACAACCAGAATTTACCCAAATTGACATGGAGATGTCCTTTGTTGAGCAAAAGGACATTTTTATTATCGTTGAGGAATTAATTTGTCATATCTTTAAAGAAATTAAAGGGATAAATTTGCAAATACCCTTTAAAAGTTTAACCTATAAAGAGGCTATGAATAGATATGGTAGCGATAAGCCGGATACTCGGTTTGGGTTAGAGTTTGTGGATATTGGTGATATTGTCTCAAAAGGTAATTTTAAGGTCTTTACACAGGCTATAGTAGAAGGTGGCGAGGTAAAAGGACTTTGCGCCCCGGCTGGTGAGTTATCCAGGAAGGAATTAGATGACCTTATAGAATTTGTGAAGGGTTATGGGGCAAAGGGCTTAGCCTACATGAAAATTACCCCAACCGATATCCAATCACCAATAGCCAAATTTTTTAGTGAGGAGGAGAAAAAAGCTATCTTAGATAGGATGTCAGCAAGACCTGGGGATATAATCTTTTTTATGGCAGATAAGCAAAAGGTTGTGGCTCAGGCATTTTCTGCCTTAAGGCTACATCTGGGACGGAGACTAAATCTTATTGATAATAAGGCATTAGCCTTTGTTTGGATTACTGATTTTCCATTGTATGAATATGATGAGCAAGAGAAGAGGCTTGTGGCCATACATCATCCTTTTACAGCAGCCGTTGATGAAGACATAGACCTTTTGGAAACTAAACCTGAAAAGGTCAGGGCAAAGGCCTACGACTTAGTCTTAAATGGGACAGAGATTGGCGGGGGAAGTATCAGGATACATAGGCTTGAGGTCCAGCAGTTGATGTTTAAGCGGTTAGGGATAGATAAGACAGAGGCAGAGGAAAAGTTTGGTTTTCTTTTAGATGCCCTCCAATACGGAGCGCCTCCTCATGGAGGGATAGCCTTTGGATTAGACAGATTAATGATGATCTTAACTAATTCTCCTTCGATTAGAGATGTCATTCCTTTTCCCAAGACCCAAAAGGCTGTTTGCCTTATGACCGAGGCTCCAACAAGTGTTGATCCGAGACAGTTAAAGGAATTGCATGTTAAGTTATGTGAGAAGTAATAGTTTAAGGCACAAAGGTACAAAGTTACAAAGTGTTATTGGAGTAGTATATTTATTATAAGAGAGGTGATTTTTTAGTTTGAGAAATAAAATTATAAAGTTTTTTCTTTTGATTCTGGCAATATTAGCCCTATCATTATTATCATTAATAGAAGCCAATGTGATACCATCTCTAGCACATGGAGAAAAGCTGGTACAAGAGATAAAAATAGATAGCTTGGCACGTTAATGAAATAATAGACATCTTTCCAAAATAAATACCATATTCTCTACGTATCTAGAGGCAAGAGAAGACAAAAATTTTGCTGTAGTGAGTTATTAGTAGGCTTTTTGTAAATTTTCTTAGTGCAGCTTCCCGTAAAATTGCCTCTGTTTGAG
>JAZDLJ010000116.1:0-4297 GCA_043802115.1 bacterium
CTCAAACAGAGGCAATTTTACGGGAAGCTGCACTAAGAAAATTTACAAAAAGCCTACTAATAACTCACTACAGCAAAATTTTTGTCTTCTCTTGCCTCTAGATACGTAGAGAATATGGTATTTATTTTGGAAAGATGTCTAATAATGCGATTTTACTAGCAATTTTGCTGTTTTTAATTCATCATTAATTTAAAGGAGGTGAGTATGGAAAAAAAAAAAAGAAGTGAAGAACAAGGAAACAAGTCAGCCTTCGTTAAACGCTGCCCAAGAAGAGGCAATCAAACAGGAGCTTAAGATTGAGGATGGGGTAGCTGATCTATCACTTAAAGATGTTGACCCAGAATTAGATAAGCAGGCAGATCAGTATGTTGACACCCTGCTTTCATCTAAATTTGAGAATCAGGATAAACGGACGGCTATAGACCAAATGGGCTTAAAGACCCAACATCTGGCTGCCCAGCGGAATAGGATGCTTCAACAGCCAATCAAGTCCATGATCAGGGCAGGTGAAGAAGGTGGGCCTGTGGCTAAGTCTCTTGTTGATCTTAAGCTCCAGGTTGAATCTTTAGATCCAGTTAAATTCGATTTCTCTCCAGGATGGGCTACAAGGGCTATTGGATATCTTCCCTTTATAGGAACTCCCTTAAAACGATATTTTAGTCAATACGAAAGCGCTGAAACTGTAATTGATGCAATTATTAAATCACTTGAAATGGGGAGAGAACAACTTAAAAGGGACACTGTTACCTTAGGGATGGATCAAAAAGAGATGCGCGAGATGACCAAAAAATTGGAAAAGGCTATTCAACTTGGTCAGCTTATTGATCAAAAGCTCCAGTATAAACTTGATCGAGAGATCATGCCTGAAGATCCAAGGCACGCCTTTGTCGCTGAAGAGCTGCTCTTTCCTTTACGGCAGCGAATCCAGGATCTTCAACAGCATTTAGCGGTCTGTCAGCAGGGTGTCCTTGCCACAGAAATTATTATCCGTAATAACAGAGAATTAACAAGAGGGGTAGATCGGGCTCTAAATGTTACAGTTAATGCCTTACAGGTAGCAGTAACAGTTGCCCTTGGCCTTGCCAATCAGAAGATTGTCTTACAGAAGATCGAATCTATCAACAAAACTACCTCTGACCTAATTGCTCATACTGCTCAACAGTTGAAGACCCAGGGCGCTGCTATCCATAAACAAGCCTCCCAATCGATGCTTAATATGGAATCGCTGGAAAAGGCGTTTGTTGACATAAACTCAGCCCTGGATGATATTGCTAAATTTCGACAGGAGGCGCTTCCCCAGATGGCTAATTCTGTCCTACGTTTAAATACCCTGACTAATCAGGCGGAAGAATCCATTAAAAGAGTAGAAGAGAGCAACAAGGCACGGGCCAATATTGTAATCGATGTATAAAAAATAATTCAGACATACTTCATCATTCATCATTAAAAAAAGGGGGTATCATAATGAACTCATTGTTTTCAAAAGTTTTTAAATTATCCTTAGCTTTTATCTTTACCTGTTCTTTGAATAGTATAATCTCCACTAAAGCCTTAGCAGCATCTGCTAAACCCAAAAAATTTACGGTTGCCTGGTCAATTTACGCAGGCTGGATGCCTTGGGATTATGCTGGACATTCTGGTATCTTAAAAAAATGGGCAGCTAAATATGGGATCGAGATCGAATTAATCAGGATGGATTACATACCCTCAATTGAGGCTTATGTAGCTAAAAAGGCAGATGCCTGTGTAATGACTAATATGGAATGTCTTGATATGCCAGCCTCCGCTGGTATTGACAGTACAGTCTTAATAGTTGGAGATTATTCTAATGGAAATGATGCTCTCCTGACTCGTGATGGAATCAGTATCCCCAAACTGCCTGGTAATGATGTTTATCTGGTAGAACTTTCAGTATCTCACTATTTGTTAGCTCGTTGTTTAGAGATGAACAAATTGAAGGAAGCAGATGTGAAGGTCATAAATACCTCTGATAGCGATATTGGCCCTGTATTTTTATCAAATAAATCACAAAAAGCAGTTGTTACCTGGAATCCTATTGTCATGCAGATAGAACAAGTACCCGGTATAAGTAAAATATTTACTTCAGCTAATATCCCCGGCGAAATCCTTGACCTGATGGTTGTTCAGACTGATATCCTTAAAAACAATCCAGAACTTGGGAAGGCCCTTGTAGGCGCTTGGTATGAGATCATGGAAATAATGACCAAAAAAGGAAACTCAACAGATGAAGCCTTGTCTTATATGGCAAGTTCTTCAGAGGCTTCATTGGTTGAGTATAAAAAGCAGCTAGAGACTACGGCTATGTACTATACTCCTCAAGCAGCCCTTGATTACACTAGAGGTACTGAGATTAAAGAAAAGATGAATTTTGTGCGTCAATTCTGCTTTAAGCATGGATTATTAGGAGAGAACGCCTCATCAGTAGATGTGGTTGGTATTCAATATCCTGATGGGAGTATCCAGGGTGATGTAAAAAATGTCAAGATGCATTTTGATCCTACCTACATGCAGCTTGCTGCTGAAGGGAAGTTGAAATAAATGATGAAGTAGGAATGATGAAGTTAAAACCAACAAACCCACATAAAAATAGTGAAGAAGAAACTACCCTTCAATTTAAAAAAAATCCTTTTTGGAATATCGTTGGGATGTTTGATGATGGTATTGATGATGGTGCCATACACCATGATCGTGATATTTATGGACTTGAAATTTTACTAAAACAAAATATTCTAAAATAATGCGCTTCTTTAAGATAACTCAACAACCTGGCAAAACAACATCCCTTATACTATCAGGGATACTGTTTCTTATCTGTATTATAGCTTATGCAACTACCTCTTATCTAAGACATAAAGAAAATCCTCAAGATAAGGTAGTGCCAACTTTTTCCGAAATGGGTCAGGGGTTTTATCGAGCCACTTTTAAAAAAGATCGTGATGGTGAATATAGACTTTTAGTTGATACTAAGGCCAGTGGGATTAGATTTCTTATCAGTGTGGGGATTCTTTTCCTTGGGGTTATCCTGGGGCTATACATGGGAGTATTTCCTTATATTGAGCATTTTTTCTTAAAGTTTTTGCTTTTTTTTGATAAGATGCCTGCGTTGGCCTTGCTCCCAATTTTGTTCATCATCTTTGGGCTGGGAGAAGTTTCAAAGATTGCCTTAATTGTCGTAGGAGTTTTTCCAACAATAGCGTTAGATACTTATTTCAGGGGAAAGATAGTCCCCAGGGAACAGATCATTAAAGGCCTGACCTTGGGGGCTAGTGATTTTGAGATAGCCTACAGGATAGTTCTCCCCCAGATATTTCCCAAGGTGCTTGATACTATTAGGTTAAATCTTAAGTCTGTTATCCTTTTTCTTATAGCCGGGGAATCACTAGCTGCAACAGTAGGTCTTGGCTATCGAATTTTTGTGGTAAGACGTTATATCGCTATGGATATCATTATCCCTTATGTTATTTGGATGAGTCTTTTACTTCTCTTTTCGGATGGGCTTATCCAGTTGTGGATAAAAAAGAATTATCCCTGGATTGATAAGGAGTGAGTGAGATGGAAGATAACAACAAACAGTTAGTTTTTGCAATAACGTTAGAGGACTTACAAGGTGAAGCGTTGGAAAAAATCAGAAGGACGTTGACTGATGAAGAAATTTTTATTGCCAAGAAAGGCTTAGAATTTGGATTACTAACGGATATTGATACAGTTTATAAAACGATCTTTACGGAGATGATCGGCAATGAAAAAAATTGATACAAAAATTATTCTTGGAGATTGCAAAGAAGTATTAAAAACTTTCCCTGAAAATTCTATTGATTTAATTGTAACTTCACCACCTTATGCCGATCGCAGAATAAATACTTATGGAGGCATAAAGCCGGAAGATTATGTCGACTGGTTTTTACCAATCGGCAAAGAACTCTTACGAGTATTGAAACTCGATGGGACGTTCATTTTAAATATTAAAGAAAAGGCTGAAAATGGCGAAAGAAACATATATGTTTTAGAATTGATATTAGCACTCCGCAAACAAGGTTGGCTTTGGACAGAAGAATTTATTTGGCATAAAAAAAATTGTTATCCCGGAAAGTGGCCTAATCGTTTTAGAGATGCTTGGGAGAGATGCTTGCAATTTAATAAAACAAAAAAATTTAATATGTATCAAGATGCAGTGAAAGTGCCGATTGGTGATTGGGCAAATATGCGATTAAAGAATTTAAGTGAAATCGACAGAACAAGAGATATTTCAAAAAACGGCAGCGGTTTTGGTAAAAAC
>JAZDLJ010000123.1:0-9554 GCA_043802115.1 bacterium
TTTTTTCATAGTGAAGCCTTAAAATTTCTTTTATTTTACGCATTGTTATCCTCCTCTTTTTTTGCATAATGCCCTCCTCCTTTTTGATAGGTTTTTAGAAGGCATTATAAATGATTCTGTTGTTTTAATCTGAGGAAGAAATTTAGCTGAGATCTCAATCTCATCTACCTGAACATTGAATCTCATTTTGAGAAAAAAGTGTCCAGGTTAAATGGGATTGAGTGTCCAGTTAAATGAGATTTGCTGTCCAGTTAAAATGGGATTGGGTGTCCAACTTCGGTGGGATTATACAAACTTTTAAATGGTAACTCTTTCTCCCATGTTTGTGTGGATTATAGCCAACTTCGGCCTTCTCCTGATCTCCGTACACTGTGATTATTTTGGCATCAAAATGTAAATCTATATACTGAGGATTAACAAGTTTACAAACAATATCAAGCAATCTTTGGTTAACTAAAAATAACTGCTCAATATTCTCTTGAGTATATCTTGAAAGTTCGTCTCGGAAGGTCTCAGGGTCAGGGTAGTTTTCAAGACCAAGTTTTTCCTTTAATAAGTTATCCTGATTTAGTATCTGACTACTTTCAATTCGATCATATCCCAGGATATTTTGTAAAACAAAAAGCTGAGAAATCTTAGGAGAATTATAAGTGCTTTTTCTTTTTTCTATTGAAACTTCTTCTTCTAAAATAGAGGGCAAACCAAGGACACTCATAAAACCTACTAGTTGAGGTCCTATGGCGGAAAAAGTAATATTATTATCATCTGCTATATATCGAAAATCTGATAATTGTAATTTTTTAATAAGTTTTGTTTTCTCTTTTTGTTCTTTTCTTTCTTGTGCTCTTTTTACTTGTCGGGTTAATTAATTCAAAACATTATATCAAATTTATGCCCCTTTGAAAACAAAATATTTTAACTTTTTTTATTTTTTTCAAATAATTATACAGTTCACTCTGGATTAAGGATAATTAAATAAATTTTCAGAATTATCATTCTAATCTTATATCCAAAATATCCCGCAGACCATCACCCAGGATATTGAAGGCTTGTACTGAAATCATAATTGCCAGACCAGGATAAAAAGAAAGATGAGAGGCGCTGAGGATATAGTCTTTGCCTTCCATAAGAAGCATCCCCCATTCTGTATTTGGCGGTTGTACCCCAAATCCTAGAAAGCCAAGGGCAGAGACAGACAAAATAGCCTTGGCAAGCCCAAGGGTTGCAAGGACGATTATAGAAGGGATATTGGATACCGAAATGTGACGTAAAATTATACTAACCTTTGATGAACCTGCTAAACGAGCTGCTTTGACATAATCTTGTTCTTTCACAGATAATGTAATGCCACGCACTACTTTTGCATACCTCATCCAACTGGTTAAGGAAAGAGCAAGGATAAGATTGAATATCCCCGGGCCTAAAAGACCGGCTGCTGTCATGGCCAGGACAAGCTCAGGAAAAGAGAAGAATATATCAGTTATTCTCATAAAAAACTCATCTATGTAATTTCCAAAATAGCCGGATATTAATCCTACTAATGTGCCGAAACTACATGAGAAGAATACGATAGTAAGTCCTATGCCTAATGATAGTCTTGCGCCAATTAAAATACGTGAGAAAAGACAACGTCCTAAGGCATCATTCCCCAAAGGAAAGGATTTTGATGGGCATTGGAGCCTAAACGAAATATTTGTAATAAGGGGATCATGAGGAGCCATAAAGCGACCAAAGATTGCACTAAGAAGGATAAACATAGTAATGACAGCAGCGGATAACATAATTATGTTATGTTGGAGTGTTTTAATTATCCGATGCCAGATTATTGTTATAGATGAACTAGTTCCCATTTTTTATTATCTCTTTTTTTTTGTATCCTCTTCAAATTTCATGGTAACTAAATTTAACCAGGTTTTGTTTTTAGCCCTGAACATTATTACCTTACTTTTTGAAGAGGATACCTTTTTTTCTTAAAAACGAATACGCGGATCTAAATAATAATAAATAATATCTGTAAAAAAACTAATACTCACAAACATTGTAGAGATAACTAATACAATTCCTTGTATCAGAGGATAATCCCGATTACTAACTGCCTGTACCAAAAGGTTACCTAAGCCTGGCCAGGCAAATATAGTTTCAGTCAACACTGCCCCTTCAAAAACCATTGCCAGTTCTAATCCTAATATAGTAACCACAGGTATAAGGGCATTTTTAAAGGCATGCCTGCCTATTATTAACCGTTCTTTTAAACCCTTAGCCCGAAGTGAAGTAATATATTCTGCTTGAAGAGCTTCGATAATCGCTGAACGAAGTATTCTGGAAGTGTAGGCTATTAATGATGTACCTAAAGTTATGGATGGAAGAATAATATGCCGCCAGTCTCCCCGTCCAAATGCAGGCAGCCACTTCATTTTTACAGAAAAGAAGACGATTAAGAGAAGCCCTAGCCAGTAATTTGGCATGGATAAACCCAAACTAGAGATCCCTGTCCCCAGAGAATCCAATATTGTCCCTTGTCGTGTAGCTGTAAAAAATCCAAGAGGGATGGCAATTAAGAGAGAGAGAAGAATGGCGGCTATAGAGAGTTCAATTGTGCGAAAAAAATGAGTTTTTATTAATGCCCATACAGACGACTTCTCTACTAATGAGAGGCCAAAATCAAGCGATAGTATATGTTTTGTCCAATATAGGTAGCGTAGATAAAATGGTTTATCTAAACCTTCCTTCTGGCGTATCCATTCAATTGTCGAAGGGGCAATTGCTCCATATCTAGCAAAGGCAATCTCTTGAGCTGGATTACCAGGGGCAAAGGCCATCATAGCATAGGTAAGAAAGGTAGCTCCCCATAAAACAAAGATTGCTGTAATAAGACGTTGGCGAATGAATTTGTACATATTAGACATCTTTCCAAAATAATCTTGCGGGTGAGAAGACAAAAATCTTTGCTTCGTTCGTTGGAGTAGTCTTTTTGAATTTTCTAAGCTCGCTTCCCTAAATTGCCTAACTCGCTTCGCTCAAACAGAGGCAATTTTACGGGAAGCTGCACTAAGAAAATTTACAAAAAGCCTACTAATAACTCACTCCAGCAAAATTTTTGTCTTCTCTTGCCTCTAGATACTTAGAGAATACGGTATTTATTTTGGAAAGATGTCTAGTTAATAAAGCGTAGAGACAAGCAATTGTGTATATGAATGTCCCTGTTTTAAAAAAATATCATTTGCCTTACCTGTCTCGACAATAGTTCCCTTGTATATAACAGCAATCCTGTTGCATATCTTAAGGCAAACTGCCAGGTCATGTGTAATAAGGATGATGGCTATATGATGTTTTTTATTTAATTGAATAAGGAGTTCAAGTAGCTGACAGGTAATAGTTGGATCCAATGCGGAAGTAATTTCATCTAGGATAAGTACCTCAGGCTGTAAATGAATAGCCATAGCTAGAGACGCCCGATGAAGCATTCCTCCACTCCATTGATGAGGGTATTGTAGAGAACGTATCTCAGGGGAGGAGATGCCAACTTCTTCTAATAATCTATAGATTGTTTCTCTATATTCCTTTTTACTTATATAGTGGTTTTGGTATTGCTGATAAGTCTCTTTTTTAACTAAATGAATATTGTGGGATAAAAGAAACTCTTCAAACTGATCACGTATAGTAAATAACGGATCGAAATTACTTTGAGGAGATTGGAAGAGCAGAGATATTTTTCCTCCACGAAATCGTTGCATCTCTTTTTGTTTTTTTTGACAGAGATCATGGCCGTCAAAAAAAATACGGCCAGATGTGATCTTTGCAGGGTTTTCTAGTCTTAAAAGGGTTCGACCCAATAGGCTTTTCCCTACACCTGACTCACCTACCAGCCCTAAAATTTCTCCCTTGTTCAAAGAAAAACAGATATCCGAAAGAATTCTTATAGGTAAAGTAGGTTTTTTATGAAATTCAACAGTAAGACCTTCAACTCTAAGAATTTCTCTTGTTTTCTCACTGTAATTTATTATCTCTCACCTGCCTTATAAGCCTATTTTGGAAAGATGTCTATTGAAATCATAGAATTCAAGAGGTAAAATTCCGCAGGATGAATCCTAAAATTTTTTATATTATTATGCATAGCGACAACCATTGATTTATGAAACAGGGGAATAACAGGGAGGTCTTCATTAGCGATTTTTTGAATCCTGTTATAAATATCCCTTCGTTTTTGGAGATCGAAGCTTGTCTTCCCTTTTTTTATAATGGCCTCTAGTTCGTTGTTTTTATAACCCATAATATTCATTTCGCTGTCACTAATAAAAATTGAAGAGACAAAAGAATGAGGGTCCCCTTGAGGAAGGACATTCCACATTTGCAGATTTAAGTCAACTTCACCTTTCTTCATGGCCTCATTTATTGAAGTACTATTTTGGGTTATCCTGATCTTTGAAGCAATGCCAATCCGTTTGAGCTGATCCTGAATTAATTCTAACGTAAGTTTCAAGGCAGGTCGGCTTTCATATGTCCACATATTTAAAACTATAGGTTTATCATCCAGTTCTAATAACCCGTCCTTATTTTTATCTTTAACGTCTGCCTTCTTAAGGAGTTGTCTGGCTAAATTAGGGTCATAACAATATGGAGAAAGATTTTTATTACTCCATATCGAATACCTGGGGTATATAGAGTAAGCGGCCTCTCCACCGATTTCAGCCAAGACAGTATTCACAATCTCTTGCCTATCTATGGCATAATTCAATGCCTTTCGAATCAGGGGAGACTTTAATGGGCCGGATTTTGTCTGGACAAAGAAAAAGCAGAGACGGTTAGTTGGAGAATAAATACTGTTCATATCCTTATTCGACTTAAGGCGTTTAACGTCATTTTCAGGAAAACTGAAGGCCATGTCCACCTGACCGGATTCAAAGGCAAGCATTCTGGTCTGAGGGTTTGTAACATATTTAAAATGAACCCTTGAAAACTTGGGAGCATCTCCCCAATATTGGGTATTTCGTATAACAGTAAGCTCTTCTTTTGGTTTCAAGTTTTCAACCATAAAAGGGCCAGTGCCATATATTTTATCATCTGTCCCTGAAGGGGATATTATCCCTGTACCGGGCTCTGCCAGATAATAAATAAAAGGGGCATTAGGGGATATTGTCTCAAATTGTACAGTGTAATCATCAATTAGTTTGATCGATTTAATATCCAGAAAATTTTGAATCCGTTCGTTAAAGTATTTACTTTCTTTATGGATAATCCGTTCAATGCTCCATTTTACTGTTTCTGTGGTAACAGGTGATCCATCATGAAATTTTATATTTTTTTTTAACGAAACCGCCCATATATTCGGACTAATATTATTATATGATTCTGCCAGCAGGGGTTTTAGATTCATATCCCGATCAAGCATAAATAATGTTTCAGTAATGCCTGCCTCATTACAATACCAGCCATTCCATCCCTGGGCAGGATCAAGATTGACCGTAGAAAATCCAAAGGGAGTAGCTATATTAATTTCCCCATTATTAGCTAATGATATTTTAAAATTAATCCCTGTTATTAAAAATAATAGGGAAAATAAAAAAGCAATTTTTTTCATACCTTCTCCTAAATGGTAGACGAATAAGCATCTTTTAGTTCCTTCCATAAGCAATAAAAAATGATGGAGCGTATTTTTTAAATCTACTTTTGATCAGATAAGGATTAACTTTAAAACAAGATATATCATAACTTGCAATCTTTTTAAACCCTGCTTGCTGCAGGACTGCTTTGGCTTTTTCAAAACAGACACCTTTATAAAAGGGAAGTGTCTTTTGCAGACCAACATAATTATGAAAAAAACGTAGTGAAGTTATAAAATTTTCTTGGGCTATTAATTTATTAAATGTTTCCAGGAGAAAGAGATGAAACTGCTTCCACCCATGATTTAACCATAATCCATCTGATAAAATTAATACACCATTAGGTTTCATTACACGTCGCCATTCCATCATAGCTTGTAAAGGATTTGACCCCTAACTCCCAGCCATCGTTCTTCGAATAATCAATATTATTTCCTATCTGATCTTCAAAACGCTGATTATCGCTTGGGAGCTGGAAGGCTCTACCCCAGTTGGCATAAAGATTATAACCATGATAAGGAGTTACTACTATTCCCACCTTGGGTTGCCAGATATCTCCAAAATCTATCATCTCTGGTTGTTTATTAGTTCTCTTATCATTAAAGTCACCATCAAAATGATCCATACGAAGTCCGGCATTGAGTCTAATCCAATCTGTAAAAACAGCATCCGCTTTAAGATATGTCCCCCAATACCAACTGGTATATTCCCAGTCACGGGTTGTGCTTGATCTTACTCGATCAACTACACTAAATCTTTGGTTAGCGCTCTCTGTCAATTGATAATCCGTTCCCCAGTCAAGTCTAAAAGTCTTGCCAAACCATTTATCTGTTTCAAAAGATACTGTAGATATAACTCCATATTGTGTATCGTCCAGCACCCTTTCCTGCTGGCTGCTGGTAGGGGTGAATTTACACCAGCGGGTTCTTTCCATATTTTGTACATAGGCCTTTAATGACAATATAAGATTATCAGCAAAGAAATAATCAAGATGCAAACTAAAGTGTTTATCCTCCTGGATACCTCCATCAGTTCTTGAGAAGGATTGCATCTGTCTGGGGTCTTGCTCGGACTGTTCTTTGGTAAGATACCCAGGTGAATTAGCCTCCATATTAAAATATCGGGCAATAGTCCCCAGAGTCATCTTTTCATCTTCTGTTGTATAAAACCATTTACCCGAGATAGCTCCTTTACTTAAATCAGAATGTTCCCTGTATCCATCAGTGCTACGATAGCCTATAAAATATGTCTGAGACAGACCATTTTTTTCTGTAGCTACAAGGGCATCTGCTTCTATTGTATCAAAGCTACCGGTAATAACCTTTGTTTTAATTTCATCACCACCTTGTTTTGTAGAGATATTCAAATTTCCAGCTATATTGTTAAGACCGTATCTAGGATCGTTGGTACCTTTTATCAGTTCCATCCTTTCAATCTCCATTGGAAAATATGGCTGCATATTCAATCTTCCATAGGCATAGTTATATGGGATCCCATCAACAATCAGGGCAAGGGGGGTATCGTGGTTGGCATCAAATCCCCTTACGGAAAATGTCCCGGAAATAACCCCTTGATTCCAGTCTCCATAATAGGTGCCAGGGACTTTTTTCATAAGCTCTGTACTGAAATCTACATTCTCATTATTTATTTGATCAGAACCTACAACATCTACTGAGGCAGGGATATCTGCGCTAGCCAGACATCCTTTTTCTGCAATAACCTCTACTGTCCCGAGTTTTATGTATACCTGATCTTTCTCAGCCTCTGTTTCCAAGTTTTGGGTTTGCTTGAGATCTTCAGATTTTTTTTCAGCCCATCCTATTGAATTTGACAATAAAAGGCCAACAAACAAAAAAGATACAATCCATTTTTTCATTATTATCTCTCTCCTCATCCTTGTTCCTCAGGCCTTTTATATGTTACAATTAGTAAGCCTTGAGGATATGTTTATTATTTCCTTAAATGCTGGAGGCACGCCCCGTCACTGCTCGCCAAAGAAGTCGGCGGGGTTGCCTTTATGCGTTAAGCTTAACCAACCCAAATTTATTCTCACACTTTTTCCTCATTCGCAGGGCAATTGATTCTGCCTCTTCAATCTCTTCTTTAGTTGCCTCAAATTTTCTGGCCATTGCCTCCATTTCCCCATGACAATGAGAACAGCAGGAAACAATGGCTGTAGATAAAGCAATCAATGACCTGGTCTTATTATCAAGTGCCCCGGTTTTTAAAACCATGCTGCCAATATCAATCAGTTTATCCTGGATCTGCTCTGAGAACATTCATAGCTCACCTCCTTTCAAGATTTAAAAATAACAACTCTTAACCCCTTTTTTATGATATATCCTTTTTGCATCACCTTCGCCTTGAAAAAAATAATCCCTGATAACCTGGTTTACACTTTTTGATTTTTTTTACATGAAGACATAAAAATCATAAAGGATTACTCGTAGGCAAAAAAAAAGCCACAAAGAAATTAGCCCAAAATTCTATTGGGTTAAAGCCTTCGTGGCTTTAAGATTACGTTTTTTAATTTTTTATCTAAAAAACTGTTCTGACCTTTCTAGGTCAAAATTTTTCTGTTCGTAAGGATACTTGATAAATAATATCTTTTCAAAGATGTTATCATCTATATTATATAATGCGAATCAAGGGTTGAAAATTTTAAAGCTAATATAAACAGACAACTAATAAATAATTTATAAAAGCTCCCCTTTATAACTAGCTAATTTTAGACGTTTAAATCCAAACCTTAATCTAATTTAGATAATAAACTATTTATAGAGAGGATGTCAATAAATTTATTTAAATTAGTCAATTATGCAATAAATAATTTTATTTTAACAGTAACTTCCCTTCAGAAAGTTCCATTATCATATCTGCAATCCTCTGTACTTGGTTAATATAATGGGAAACCATAATAATGGTACAATGTTTTTTAGATTCAGGAGGAATTCTTCAATAACTGAAGCAGCCTTGGCATCTAAGGACGATCTTAGTTCATCGAGAAGTAATATTTGTGGTTCTGATATTAAAGCCCTGGCAATGCATAAGCGTTGTTGTTGTCCACCAGAGAGTAAAAGGGCATTATCAAAAAGTCTATCCATTACTTCTTCCCAAAGGTAGGCCTCTTTTAAAGCCTGTTCGACTTTATGTTGTATGGAGCCCGCCAATTTGGAGTGGCCTTAAAAGATATTCAAGTCGATAATGTGATTCTTGAGTGGGTAGTGAAGGCTTTAAAAGAGAATCATGGAGTAGAAAAAAAATATCATGAGGAAATGGTAACTAAATTACAAGAGCAGTATAAAAAAGTTCTGAATAGATTAGATCAAGACAAAATTTTAAAGAAAATAGAGGAACATAAGAATGCTAATAGATCGTATCTTAATGAGGGCGTTCTTTTATTAGAACTCGTCAAACATATTGAAAGATTGTATGAAAAGCAAGAGATGAGAGAAAAACGTAAAATCCTGGATTTTGTACTTTCGAACTCTGTTTGGAAGGATGGTCTTTTATACCCCAATTATCGCCAACCATTTGATATGCTTGCCGAAACCAATCAAGCCTACCAACAGAAAAAGGCCGATTCTCTTGCAAGAAACGACCTCTTTGAGATCTGGCTCCCCGGGCCGGACTCGAACCAGCGACGGGGTGGTTAACAGCCACCTGCTCTACCAACTGAGCTACCGAGGAATATAGGAGAATAAAACTTATTACTAATTTAAAAGAAATTTATATTATCAAAAAAATTTTATCCTGTCAAGTAATTTGTCGATCCAGACAGCAATTCTAATTTTGAATTTTTTAAGTAAGATTTGCCTCCAACATTTTGCTGAGCGAGTATTTAGTAGGCTTTTTGTAAATTTTCTTAGCGCAGCTTCCCGTAAAATTGCCTCTGTTTGAGCGAAGCGAGTTAGGCAATTTAGGGAAGCAAGCTTAGAAAATTCAAAAAGACTA
>JAZDLJ010000234.1:0-3715 GCA_043802115.1 bacterium
TTTTTTATTTCGCCCTTTCAGGGCTTGACAATTGAGATGATATCACACCCAGGGCGTTGCCCTGGGCTGATACATAACGCCCTTTCAGGGCTAAAGCAAAACCTGATTATATCGGATTTAGGAAAACTGCTCCCTTAAATCCGATATAATCAGAAAAAAAATTGTGCGACTAAACAGGTCTAAAAAATATTACAGATATTACTAGGGAGTAAGAATAACTAATGGTAGAGTTTGAATTAATATCTAATTTTTCTCCTCAAGGAGATCAAGGTTCAGCAATTAAAAATTTAACTGAGAATTTAACCTGTAAAAAAATTCAGCAGCAAATATTATTAGGAGTTACAGGTTCTGGAAAAACATTTACTATTGCTAATGTTATCCAGCAGGTACAAAGGCCTACTTTAGTAATTTCACATAATAAAACCTTAGCTGCTCAATTATTCAGTGAATTTAAAAAATTTTTTCCTAATAATGCAGTTGAATATTTTGTAAGTTATTATGATTATTACCAACCTGAGGCTTATATACCACAGACTGACATCTATATTGAAAAGGATTCAGCGATTAATGAAAATATAGAAAGGATGAGACTTTCAACAACCAGATCTCTAGGTGAAAGAAGAGATGTAATTATAGTAGCAAGTGTATCCTGTATATATGGATTGGGCTCTCCTGAGTCATATCATGAAATGACCTTGCATATCCACAAAGGCCAACTTATTGAACGAGAAAAGATACTAAGGAAATTAGTGGATATCCAGTATCAAAGGAATGACATTGATTTCCATCGAAGTAGTTTTCGTGTGCGAGGTGATACCATCGAGATTTATCTTGCTTATGAAGATAAAGCAGTAAGGCTGGAACTCTTTGGTGATGAGGTTGATGATATCTCTTTAATTGATCCCTTAACTGGTAATATCAGGCAAAAAGTAGAAGAGTGCTCTGTCTTTCCTGGCAGTCACTATGTAATTCCAGCTAATTTAATGGAACAAGCTATAACAAATATTAAAATTGAACTAAAAGAACGGTTAAAAGAATTTGAAAAGGAACACAAATTATTGGAATCTCAAAGGTTACAACAACGTACCCTTTATGATATCGAGATGTTAAGAGAGATCGGCTATTGTCAAGGAATTGAAAACTACTCAAGACACTTTAGTGGAAGAAACCCAGGAGAGCCCCCCCCTACCCTCTTGGATTATCTCCCTGATGATGCCCTTATTGTGATAGACGAAAGTCATGTGACAATTCCTCAGATCAAAGGAATGTATTTTGGTGATCGATCTCGAAAAGGGACCTTGATAAATTTTGGATTCAGATTACCCTCAGCCTTTGATAATCGTCCCCTAACCTTTGATGAATTTACAAAAAAATATCATTTGCAGACTATTTATGTTTCAGCCACACCCGCTAAATATGAATTAGAAAAAAGCGGGCATTATATAATAGAACAAGTGGTACGGCCAACTGGGCTTATAGATCCAAAGATTACTATAAAACCTATTGCAAGACAAGTTGATGATCTATTACAAGAAATAAAAAAACGAGCAGCTTGTAACGAGAGGGTATTAGTTACTACCCTAACAAAAAGGATGGCTGAGGATTTAACCGAATATTATTGCGAGCATGATCTAAAAGTGGTTTATCTGCATTCAGAGATTGATACCTTAGAGAGGGTAAAAATCATCAGAGAACTAAGGTTAGGTACGTATGATGCGATTATAGGTGTTAACCTCTTACGTGAAGGTCTTGATATACCCGAGGTTTCGTTAGTAGCTATTTTAGATGCGGATAAGGAAGGGTTTTTAAGATCAACAACTTCTCTAATCCAAACAAGTGGAAGGGCAGCTCGAAATATCAATGGTGAAGTCATTATGTATGCTGATATCTATACTGAATCTCTTAAAAAGGCAATTGGGGAAATGAATCGTCGAAGAGAAAAACAAGAAGAGTATAACAAAGAGCATGGTATTACCCCAAAAACAATTACAAAATCAATTGATGATGTCTTGAATAGCGTTTATGAGGCAGATTATTACACTATACCATTAGTAGCGGAAAAGGCAGAAAAATATTCAGCCAGGGATAAAAAGAAATTGATCACAGAATTAGAAGAAGAGATGTTTAAGGCAGCAAAAAATTTGGAATTTGAAAAAGCAACAGCTATAAGGAATACGATACAAGAACTTAGCGCTTAAATTTTTGGGCATCCTTCATTTACTAGTTTACACTTTTAGGGCGTATTCTTTTTTTTACCTCTCTTTCACCCCAACATCTCCCCACACTTATCACAAAATTTCGTATCCTGTTCAACCTTTTCTTTGCACTTTGGACAAACCCTCTCCTGAGCGGCCCCACAAAAACTACAAAACTTCGCGCCCTTCTTAATCTGTTTCTGACATTTAACACATAAAACCTCTTCAGGTTGCAATCTATTTCCACAAGTCGAACAAAAGGCTGCCCCCTGAGAATTTGGAGTCTGACATTTTGGACAGATATTACCAGATATAGTAGATACGCCGCTACCACCATCATTCTGAACCTGCCCCATAGAACTAGCCATTGATTGTGCCATAACCTGACCAATCCCAACACCTGCGCCTATTCCTGCCCCCATCCCAGCCATTCCACCTTCGTTTCGGGCAGCATCCCCAATAGCCTGCGCAGTTTGGAGCTGCTGGAATTGTCCCATTACCCCTTTCATAACCCCTACTGATGATCGTTTATTAATCATCTCTTCTACTTCTTCAGGGACGGAGATATTCTCTATATAAAAACGGGCAAGCTCAAATCCTAAGAGGGTAAAATCTGGTGAGACCTTTCCCATTAACATACTGGATAGCTCATCCTGATTAGCTGCAAGATCTAAAAAAGGGATCTTGCTTTCAGCCAATAAATCAGCATAACGGGCAACAATAGCCTTTTTCAATTGTTCCTCAATCTCTTCTACCATAAAATCATGATCTGTCCCAGAGACATTTTTAATAACAGTCTTTGGGTCCGAAACCTTAAAAGAAAAGATGCCAAAGCTCCTAAGTCTAACCATTCCTAAATCAGCATCGCGAGCTGTTATTGGGTGAGGCGTCCCCCACTTTATATCTAAAAATTGTTTAGTGGAGATAAAATAGACCTCTGCCTTAAAAGGTGAATTAAATCCGTATTTCCAGGATCTTAAGGTAGTTAGGATCGGCAGATTTTGGGTTGATAAGGTATGAAGGCCAGGAGTAAAGACATCTGCAATCTTTCCCTGATCCATAAAAACTGCTACCTGACTCTCTCGCACTGTCAGTTTTGCCCCCATCTTTATCTCATTAGAATAAACTGGAAAACGATGAACAATAGTATTTTGTGTGGAATCATTCCACTCGATAACCTCTATAAGTTGTGCCTTAAGTCGATCCATGAAGCCCATAGTTTTTCCCCCCTTTTTGCTTGAAAGATTATAAATTAAGTTTTTTTAAATTTATAATCTTTCAAGCATTATAATAAGATGCAATTACTAACCCCAGTCATGATAATTTTATACTTATACTACTCCAACTTAGGTTTTTCCTAGCATGATTTTTGCATGCGTCAGTAGAAATTTTGCTGGAGAGAGTTATTTAGTAGTCTTTTTGTAAATTTTCTTAGCACAGCTTCCCGTTAAAAATTGTCCATGTTTGAGCGAAGCGAGTTAGGCAATTTAGGGAAGCAAGCTTAGAAAATTCAAAAAGAT
>JAZDLJ010000241.1:0-10705 GCA_043802115.1 bacterium
AAAGATTCTAAGGATAATTCTTGTAATAAATATGATAGGCAATATTATAAAAACTATATTGAAAATTTAAAAGAAAAAAAGGATAAAAATGAGGATGATTGCTTTGATGATTTTGGTGAAGATAATGATGATGATGATGATAATAATAATGAAAAGTATGATGATGATTTTGATGAATAAAAGTAAATCTAATGAATTAAAAAATGGGATAGAAAATTTTTTTCAGAGGATGTTACAAAATTCAAATTTTGAAATTATTTTTTAATTAAGGAGGTCAAGTTTTACTATGGATGAATTTTTAACAGTCAAAGAATTAGGTCTAAAATTGAAATTTAAGGAACAGAGCATTTACAACCTGATTTATCAGAAAGCATTTGTTTTAGGCAAGCACTATCTGAAACCAAGAAGGAAAAAGATTTTATTTATTTGGACTGCTGTAAGAGAATGGATGCATGGGGGTTCTGCAATTAGCAATGATGAGGTAGAGACGTCATTAACTGATAAAGTTAAATATATTAATGATGATGATAATAAGGTTGAAAAAAGTAATGACTGGAAATTAAAAAAGAAAAAAAATCCGAATGATTCAAAAAAAAATCAGATAAAACGATATATAGTTTAATAATGGTAGCACACAGATTAAAAATAGTAAAAAATAATATCTTTAAAAAAAACCAATTTTATGTTAATAGTACCATTGGTGAAAAACTCGTGGAAGGAGGTGATTTTCATGGAGGTGAAGTAACCAATGACAAACAAAACTAATGTAATACAATCAGTAGTAATACCGTTTAAGAAACAAAACAAATCTAAATGTAGAAGGAGGAAATCATTAAGATTAAATGAAAAAAAGAAAGGTTCAATTACTAATGTAGGTGGCAAGATATATTTTGATTTTAGATATCTTGGAAAGAGAGTAAGAGAATCATCTGGTTTGACTTGGAATAAAAAGAATTGCACTGAAGTGAGGAATGATCTTGATAAAATGATTGTTGCTATTACATCAGGCACTTTTCGATTTTCTGTGTCTTTTCCGAATAGTAAGGAAATAGTAAAGCAATTTTTCACTGAAGAGGAAAGAAGATTGTTTTCAATTCAAGCAAGTCCAAAAGACATTAAGTGTAAAGATTATTTTGACAAGTGGTATAATCTTTTGAAAGATTCAGGACGAGTTGAAGAGAGAACTTTATTAGGTTACAAAGGTTATATAAACCTTTACTTGTCTCCTTTCTTTTCAAAATATACTTTTGCTGAACTTAATGCTGTAATTTTTGATAGATTTATCTCCTGGGCAAAAAAACAATGTTATCGTGGTAATCCAGTATCTAATAAATCTTTAAATAAAAAATTTACAGTCTTAAAAATGATTTGTAAAAAAGTTGGAATTGAATATGGATGGAGTAATTACAATCCTTTTTTTAATCATAAAAAATTAAAAGAAAATGATTCTTATGATGACATCAAACCATTTTCCATCGAAGAGCAAACCCAAATAGTTGAACAATTACCAGAGCACTGGAAACCATATTTCAAATTTGCTTTTAATTCTGGATTGCGTCAAGGAGAACAAATTGCCTTAAAACCAGAAGATATTGATTGGGAGAACAAAATTCTTCATATACGAAGGGCAATGACACTTGATGAAAAAGGAAAACAGATGGAAGGAAAAACTAAGAGTAAATATAGCAGAAGGTCTTTTAAATTAACTGTCCCAATGTTTGAAGCATTAAAAGAGCAGAAAAAAATTTATGATCAATATAAAGGAACTTATTTTTTTTGTTGTAGTTCAGGTTCACAAGTGTGTAGAAGTAATTTGCTAAATAGAATCTGGATTCCAACTTTGGAAAAAGCAGGTATGGAGTACCGTGAGATGAGACAAACCAGACATACATTTGCTACTATGGCATTAAGTAGCGGTGAAAGTCCTTTGTGGATTGCTAAGATTATGGGACATAGAAATTCAGAAATGATTATTAAGGTCTATGCAAAACATATTGAAAAATCAGATGGGAATGAAGATGGAAAACGGATGAGTGATATGATAAAGGAAAGAAAAGGAGTGGAGAGTAACAATGAGTAAATTCAATTTTGGTCAAAATTTGGTCAAAACTTTAAAAAAAGTATTAAAAACATATAAAAAAAGGAGTTATAAAACTTGCATAACTCCTTAATTTTTAAATTGGTGGGCCGTGCTGGAGTCGAACCAGCGACCTACTGATTAAGAGTCAGTTGCTCTACCAATTGAGCTAACGGCCCAAATAAAATATAGATTGCTTTATTGGTGCGCCCGGAGGGAGTCGAACCCCCGGCCTGCGGATTCGAAGTCCGACGCTCTATCCATCTGAGCTACGGGCGCTAATTTTTTACTGTTGGGGTGAGCGAAGGGACTTGAACCCTCAACCCTTGGAGCCACAGTCCAATGCTCCGCCATTGAGCTACGCTCACCATAGATATGCTTGCTGCAAGTATAACGTTTTATTTTGAGGAAAAGTATTACTTTATAGCTATACTCAGTATGGCTATAAGCCTTCTCCTAACCATTTAAAGTTTGTATTATCTTTAATAATAAAAGATATTAGTATATAGCCAAATGAAAAAAAAAGCAATTATTTTTTCTACTTTTTTATTTACTGTGTTCTTCCTAAACCTACCCCTCCTCATAACTCCTCTTCAACCACATACTTGATTCAAAGTCGCTATTATGCATCAAAATAACTTCAGGATACTTATCGCAAATCCAAAAAATTTATTAGCAATCAATATAAAGGATTTAAGAAAGGAATTGCAATTGAATGAAACTTTTTTGACAGTAGTTATATCTCAAAATCTGGTCTAGAGTTTATCCCTCGTGATGCATATATATCTTCCTTTAAAGAGTTAATGTCTTTACCGTCAGTTGTTTTATAGTCTCGCCATACACCTGCTAATGATTTCTTTTTTAATTTTTTAGACTTATAGTTAACGATATGAATAATAATCTCTTGCTTATCTCCAATATCAACTTTTTCTAAAGGTTTAAAAATACCTTCTTCAAAAACACAATCTATTTTTGTTTCCAGTATCTTACCTCATATATTAGTAACTTATTAATTCTCAGTAGTTAATAATAGCACTATAGAGATTTAATTGTCAAAAAAAAATATTTACTTTTATTTCATTAAATAATATACTGTTAACATATTATACATAAAATCAAGCAAGTAAATTAGCAAAAAAAATTAGCTTCAACTTTAACTTTTATTAGCAAATCGTTAAGTCCCTATTCATAATTATGATGTTGAGGAATTTGAGGACGCCCTCAAGACTTTAAACAAAGTAAAAGGAGCTAGCTTTTGACTGTATACTTTTTGTATACTTCATATCCAAATAAATAGGGCAAAATAGGGGAATGTGATATTCCCCTATCTACCATGAAAAACAATACTGGACAATAAAAAGGAAAATTTGGTAAGATTGGAGGGAATAAGAAAAAGAACTTTTATTAAGTAGGTCGTTGGTTCGACTCCAGCATGGCCCACCAATTAAAATCAAGGGGTTAGATAATAATTGCTTAACCCTGTTTTTATTTTAGGACACTATACGTGGCTGAAAAATCGTTTTGTTTTTTTGTTTATCTTAATACCCAAGAAAAAATGTAAACTGGTAACTAAAGGAACAATATGAACAAAATAAAGATTAAAAGAGCACTAGTAAGCGTATCAAATAAAACTGACATCATTGACTTTGTAAAAAAATTACTAAATTTTGAGGTTGAGATACTCTCTACAGGAGGAACAGCTAACCTTTTACAAAAGGAAGGACTGTCGGTAAAGCTAGTCTCTGAATTTACTGGTTACCCTGAAATTCTTGATGGAAGGGTAAAAACCTTACACCCTCTTATTCATGGGGCTTTACTAGCTAAACGAGATAATGAACGACATCAAGAGGAGATTAAAAGGCATGAATTACAGTTGATCGATCTGGTAGTTGTTAATCTCTACCCCTTTGAAGAGATGATTTCTAAAGGAGATCCAAATTTAGACGAGGCGATTGAGAATATAGATATAGGCGGTACTACAATGATCCGTTCAGCAGCAAAAAACTTTAATTATGTGGCAGTAATCACCGATCCGAATGATTACCAAAAGGTAACTGTTGAAATGCAGGAAAGTAATGGTGAATTGAGTTTAAAGACAAGGTTCGAACTTGCAATGAAGACCTTTAAGCATACTTCAAAGTATGATTTAACGATTAGCAATTATTTGGAATCTTTAAGACCTTCTTGGTATTTGCAAAAGTAACCGCACCCACCTCATCAAGGGCTATTTCTTTTAGTTCGGCCATTTTTTTAGCAACATAGATTATATAGGCAGGTTCATTTCTTTTTCCTCTAAAAGGTACAGGTGTAAGGTAGGGACAATCAGTCTCTAGTAACATTTTATCTAAGGGTAATTTTTTAATTAGCTCGTGTAGATTGGCGGCCTTAGGGAAGGTTGCTTGACCAGCAAAAGATAAATAAAAGCCCATATCTATATAGGCCATTGCTTCCTCATAATTACCAGCAAAGCAGTGCATTATCCCTCCATTCTCATAAGCCTGCTCACTCTTTACGATCTCCATCGTGTCAACTTGAGCATCTCGAGAATGAAAGATAATAGGTTTTTTTAGCTCTCTGGCAAGGGCAATCTGAGCCTTGAATACCCTTTTTTGATCTTCAATTGGAGAATAATTATGATAATAATCAAGGCCTATTTCTCCAAAAGCAACAACCTTCTTATTCTCTTTAACAATCATCCATAACTCATTATACTCTATATCCGTTACCTCTCTGGCATCATGGGGATGGATGCCGACTGCTGCATATACCAAATCATATTCATTAGCAACCTGCACAGCCTTTCTACTTTCTTCAATATTAAATCCCACATCAATTATAAGGGCAAGATTATTTTCTCTAGCCCTCTTTATTACATCCTTTCGATCAGTATCATAATCACTCATCTGAATATGGGCGTGAGAATCTGCTAAGATAGTCAAGTTAGGCCTCGGAAATTTTTAATATATAATAGACATTTTTCCAAAATAATTTTGCAGGGTGAGCAAATTAAAAAATTCAATCGAACTTTGAAATTCCTAAATGTTCAATATAATGATAGGCCATTGTAGCAGCTAAAGCACCATCTGCAGCGGCAGTAATAACTTGTCTTAAAGGTGTCTCTCGTACATCTCCAACAGCAAAAACACCTGTAACGGATGTCTGTAAATTCCTATCGGTTTTGATGTAACCATGTTCATTTATCTGAATAAAAGAGGGTAAAAAGCTTGTATTAGGAATGGCGCCAATATATATAAATAATCCATTTACTCTCAACAGTTTTTTTGAATTATCTATATTATTAACTACCTCAATCTCTTCTAATTTATTACTTCCTATAATTCCTGTTACACTAGAATCAAAAACAACCTCTATCTTTTTGTTTTGAGATGCCCGATCTTTTAAAATCTGATCCGCCTTTAATTTTTTTCTTCTATGGATAATGTAGACTTTCGAGGCAAACCGGGTAAGGAATAAGGCCTCTTCTAAGGCACTATTTCCACCTCCTACAACTGCTACTGGGACATTTCTAAAAAGAGGTCCATCACAGATCGCACAATATGACACACCTCTTCCACGTAAATGATCTTCATTATCTACTGAAAGTTTCGCTGGGGATGATCCCGTGCTTATAATAATAGCCTTGGCAGTAATGTTTTCTAAATTATTGGTTACTAGCGTTTTATAACCATCTAAGGTAAATTTTATATCTATTGCCTCAGCATTTGAGACTTTTAATCCGAATTTTTCAGCTTGTCGCAGGATATTACTGCCAAGTTCTGAACCACTTATTCCTTCAGGAAAACCTGGAAAATTTTCAATTAATTCAGCAGTTATCATCTTCCCTCCAGTAATTTCTTTTTCAAGGAGGATTACATCAAGACCTTCACGGCATGCATAAAGAGCAGCAGTTAAACCAGCGGGACCAGCGCCAATAATAGCAAGATCGTGGGTAGGTTTATGATTAGGCATAACGATAAAAAAGGATTATACTTCAATTATTTTACTAAAGCCTGAGGAAAATTAGGACTGTCAGGGTTTACCTATTTCAATCTTTGCTCGTATGTGGCCCATAAGAAATACATACCTAAAGTTCAAATTTGCCACTGGTGTAAAATAAAAAAACTATTTTATACCAGTGGCAAATTTGAATTACAAATTATAAAACAAAATCATACTCTTTTCTTTTTTAAAAAAGTCAGTAAATCCGCTTACAAGATTAATTCCTATTACTAACTCAGGCAATCGATCGTTATCAATGTCACCTATATAGAGATTGGCGATATAGGCCTCAACCTCCCTAGTAGACCATTTTTCAGTATAACTTACCTCATCAGATTCTAACCCTACAATTTTTCCTCTCCTATAAGAAGGTGTGTTTGGAAGAAGATTGAGGGTCGACGATATATTTTTAGGAAGGATGATTTCATTTATACCATTATTATCTATGTCTTGTATATATATCCTCTGATCAATTTTTATTCTGGTGGAATCGTCAGAAAATTTGATAGTACTTTTTGGATTAAAATCAACAACTAGATTTGATCCCCCATAATGATCAGAACTTTTCCAATCCAAATCCTCTTCACTGCTATGATAAACCTTAAGACGATTATACTTATCCAATACTGCAGTTTCAATCTTATTGTCGTTATTAAGATCGCCTAAGGCGAAACCAAATATATTCGTATCTTTAGGTATATCTAATCTTAAGGAGGGGTAATACTTATGCCCATCCCACATATATCTATAAACACCACCTGAAAAAAACTGAGAAATTCCTTTTTTTTGACCTAGCAACCTAATTCCTTCACCTGGTAAAGTAAGCACTCTAAAAAATATATTAATATCATCAATTATCCTTCTAAAATTAGCATCAGTAAATTCTAAAACATAAGAATTTAAGGAAGATGTCGAGAGATTAGTAACAAAAATTTCATCAATGCCATTATGATTAATATCAGCAACATCAACAGCTAAATGATGACTTCCAACATTTTCTTCTTCTGCCCAGATTTTTATTAGTGAATTACTTTTCCATTTATAAATCACTATCCCCTTTCCAGCCGATACAACAACCTCATTTTCATTATCCCCATTTACATCTCCAATTGCAAGATCGACTAAAGAAAAATCTAATCTTTGACTTTTTTCAGTAGCTTTATCAAGGATAAATTGTCCTATAGAAGGAGTAACGGAGCTAAATATGCTTTTATTATCTTCACTTATATTCTCAATATCTACAACCTCTGGAGAATTGGAAACTTTATGAGATTTATTAGTAGATTCAACCTCCAGTACCACACTTGTTTTTAATAGCGGCAAACTAGTAAAGGTTGAATACAATTCTGTATCTACAATAAAAGTATTTTCTGTCTTATTTAAGGTCAGGGTAAGTATGCCTCTTGCATTTAATAATTTACCTATTTTTTTTACTTTTTCTTCTAACCCTGCTCGATTTATATTTTTAAGATCATCCACCTCTTTAATTCCAAGGTTAAGTAAGGCGGAAAGAATTTCTGCCTTATCAATGACTTCAAATCTATCTGATTCAACGAGCTTTTGATTTATGGTTTCACTTAACAAGGAAGTATCGATGTTGGCATCATTGGTTAAATTGATGATAGGGATAAGCGCAATTCTGATTTTGGTTGAACTAATTCGGACCTTATCTTTTTCTTTAATAGCCTTGCCCTTTTCAAGATTAACTACAGTAGCGATAGAATAAGTATCCTTAATTTCTATAATTTGAATGTCTCCAATAGACTCTTCAAATCTTCCTAAAACAGCCCCTGTTATTGGATGCATAAATTCTTTACCTTCACTGATTACATGAAGCTCCATCCCTTTTTTTATGCCATCTTTAACTTTTAGATCAACTATAACCTTTTTGTCCTGAAGAGAGACTACATATCCTTCTACTGAAGGGAAGGTTTTTTCTATCTTTTCTGTGAGTTTGTTTATTGAATCATTGGAAGCAACTGCGAGGCTAGTTTGAGCTAAGTTTTGAAAAGAAATAGATAATAGGAGTAATATTCCAAAAGAAATTAAACACGATTTAAATCTTATTAAATAATGTGAAGTTATTACATGCATGATTAGAGTATAAAAAAAAGGCCATCTTTAATAATCCCCTCCAAGGGGAAAACTCTAGATGAGAGAAAGGGGAAAATGATATTGGTAGCGGGGGGCGGATTTGAACCGCCGACCTTTGGGTTATGAGCCCAACGAGCTACCAAGCTGCTCCACCCCGCGATATCTATACTTTTAAAATTGATTAAGTGGTCTATTTTTATCTCTTTTAAAGAGTATAGTTTTTTATTTAGCTTAAATACTATTTGTTATATTATATACTTATTATTTTTTTTGTCAAGAGGTATATTTTTAGGGCAACAATTTAATTTTCAAAGGATAACACTTGCAACGGATATAAAATAGCTTTTTTATTTTATATCCGTTGCAAGTGTATAATATCCTGTATCTTCACTTGCAAAACTGGATGAATGAGGTTAGGGGCGATTTCTGTTAGAGGAATCAAGACAAAGTTCCTCTTATTCATCAAGGGATGGGGTATTTTTAGATCAGGAGAATTTAAGACCAGATCGCCATAAAGCAGTAGATCAAGATCAATTTTGCGAGGTCCCCATTTAAATGTCTTTTCCCTCCCCATTAAACACTCAATCGTTTTTAGATTAGTAAAAAATTCATTTACTCCCAGAGTGGTTTTAAATAGGCATACCGCATTTGTAAAATAAGGCTGATCCTTATAACCCACAGGTTCTGTAAGATAAAAAGAAGAGATTTGACCTAATTTTATTCCTTCTTTTATACTAAGTAGCTCTATCGCCTTTTTGAGATTAGCTGAACAATCTCCAAGATTAGACCCGAAACCTACATATGCGTCAACATAATACATCATATTTTACCTAAATAGTTATCAATAATCGCTACTACCTCTTCCAATCGCTCTTTAGGTAGGGTCAAGGCAATCCTAAAATAACCTTCGCCAGATTTACCAAAACCAACCCCTGGGGTAACCACAATCCCAGTTTCATTTAAAAGACACTTAGTAAATTCTATAGAAGAATCCCATTTTTTCGGTAATCTTGACCAGACATAAAAAGTAGCCTTTGGTTGCTCAACCTCTAAACCTAATTTCTTTAAACCAACAACGACAACATCTCTTCGTTCCTTATAAATAACATTTAATTTTGCAATGCTTGCCTGATCCCCTGTCAATGCCTTGATCCCAGCGTATTGGATTGGTTCAAATATCCCTGAATCCAGGTTAGTTTTCACCTTACCTAATCCAGCAATAAGGTTGGCATTTCCAACAGCAAAGCCTATCCTCCAACCTGTCATATTATAGGTTTTTGATAAAGAATGAAACTCAATTCCTATCTCTTTTGCACCATCAATCTCTAAAAAGCTCGTAGGTTTATCCTCATCAAAATAGATCTCACTATAAGCTGCATCATGACAGACAATAAGATTATGGTTATGAGCGAATGATACAACCTCTTTAAAGAAATCCCTACTGGCTACCGCTGCTGTTGGATTATTAGGATAATTTAAAAAAAGGAGCTTGGCTTTTTTAAGCACATTTTGATCGATTTTAGAAAGATCAGGTAAAAAATTATTTTCTTTTAGCAGTGGTAAAAGATAAGGGTTTCCACCAACCAGGATAGTAGAGCTATAATACACTGGATAACCAGGGTCTGGGATTAAGACATAGTCAGAAGGATTTACAAAGGCAAAGGGAATGTGGCCAATTCCTTCTTTAGAACCGATTAAACCAAGCACCTCTTTTTCTGGATCAAGATTGAGACCAAATCGTTTGTAACACCAGGTAGACGCCGCCTCCCGAAACTTTAATAATCCTTGATATGAAGGGTATTTTTGGTTTTTGGGATTGCCAGCCTGTTCACATAACTCTTCTACTATAGCTGTTGGAGTTGAGCTGTCTGGATCACCAATACTTAGGTCAATAAGATTCATCCCTCTCTTTTTTGCCGCAGTTTTAAATCTATCGATTTCGGCAAATAAGTAGGGAGGGAGGTAAGATATTCTATCTGCAAGGTTAGGTTGAAAGGACATTTTATTTTTTCTCCTTACCCACTGGCAAACATGAAATAGTTTTTTTATTTCATGTCTGCCAGTGGATAACTTTATAAAGGATGCCTAAATATGGTTCTTCTGCAATTTGTGATCAAAAAAAATTTTTAATTTTATTAATTATGATGTATAATAATATTCATTCCAGTTGAATTACAAAAGATAACCCTTACTCTAAGGAAGAAGGAAGAGCTTTTCGACACCCGTCAAGTTTGGGAGATTTTAATTAGCGCCCTTCGGGCGGACTCTATTTTGCCCCGAAGGGACAACTCATAAACTGCTCCAAAGGAGCCTCTCATACTAGCCCAGGGTGAAACCCTGGGTAATAATTTCCCCACCAACCCGCACTCTGAAAGAGTGCCTCATATTTTGCTGAGGCATTATTTTTTCCCTTTTATTTTATGAGGCACTCCTTCAGAGCGCATTTGCGTCTATTTATCCCTCCCAGGGGTTCACCCTGGGCTAGTATGAAACGCCCCTTCGGGGCAGAATATGAAATTTCCTTTCAGGAAATTA
>JAZDLJ010000267.1:0-9314 GCA_043802115.1 bacterium
AACAGGTCTTACCTAGGCTAATAGTTACCAAGAAAAACCTAAGTTGGAGTAGTATAACTTCTTATTTTAGTTTTTTTTTCTGCGTATCTCTAAAACCCTGTGTACTCTGTGTTAATCTTTTAAAAAAGTGTAAACTGACAAATGAAGGATGCCCTAAAATCTTATTTATTTAGTAGCTACTATGAAAAAAATAATTTTTTTTTTAAAACATAACTATTTTCTCTATATCCTAATGGTGGCGTTACTAATTGTAAGTTTTAACTCAAGGTTATCATATTGTTATAAAGAGAATAAAACTTTATCGTCCGCTTTGATTAATAGTAAGCAATCGCCATCTCCAACAGACAACGGCCAACCAGAAATATCTCGAAAAACACCTATTGTCTTAGCTGTTGAAAAGGTTAGCCCAGCTGTTGTCAATATTAGTACAGAAAGAATTATTAAGGAAAACAATCCATTCTATAGTTTTAGAGGGGACTTTTCTGAGGATGTTGATTTCTTCTCAGATTTTTTTGACAATTTTCCTCAGAGGAAGTATAAAGAGCAGAGTTTAGGATCAGGTGTTATCGTTGACACTAAAGGATATATTCTAACCAATGAGCATGTGATCCTTCAAGCCTCAAAAATCAAGGTTACCCTGGTTGATAGCCGTGAATTTGAGGCAAGACTTGTTGGTTCTGATCCTAATACTGACCTGGCAGTTTTAAAAATAGTGCCTCCAAAGGATCTACCAGCAGTTCAATTAGGTAAATCTGATGATCTTATGATTGGTGAAACAGTTATTGCTATTGGAAACCCCTTTGGTCTATCTCATACAGTAACTACAGGGGTAATAAGCGCTCTTAAACGTTCTATTAAAGCCGATGATGGGAAAAAGGTATATGATGATTTTATCCAAACAGATGCCTCAATTAATCCTGGTAATAGTGGAGGGCCTCTATTAAATATTAAAGGAGAATTAATAGGTATTAATACTGCTATTTATCAGAAAGCAGAAGGGATTGGATTTGCCATACCAATAAACAAGGCAAAGAGGATAATGACTGATCTTATTAATTATGGGACAGTTCATAAGCCGTGGCTTGGGATGTCTATCCAGGAAATGACACCTCAATTAGCCAATTATTTCGGTCTAACAAAAATTGAAGGGGTAATAGTCTCGCATATCATGCCCTCTGCTCCAGCACAACAGGGAGGGATCAAAGAAGGGGATATAATAGTAGAAATCGAAGGGATAAAGATTGGTTCAAAAGAAGATTATTATAATCGACTAGCAGGGTACGCAGCAGGTAATGTCATCCCTTTTGTTATTATTAGAGATGGGAAAAAAATAAAAGTAAGTATAAAGAGTAGTGAGGTACCTATTGAAAAGGCCGATGAACTTGCCTGGTCATGGCTAGGGTTAAAAACAAAAAATATTGACAATCAGTCTATTTTAAAATACAAGCTGTATACCGAAAAAGGCGTTTTGATTACTAAGATACGTAAAGATAGTTCAGCGGCTAAGGTTGGAATTTCTGAAGGGGATGTTATTCGCCAACTTGGAAGTGAGCCGGTAATAACCTATAATGATTTTTGTAAGAACCTCCTAATGATGATGGATAAATATAGGGTACTAGTGCTTGTGCAAAGGGGTCAATATGGGTACTATGTGACCTTACAACCTTAAAAAAGTCTGATTATCTCTAATTTCGGGGAGTAGTTTCCCGAAATTAGAGATAATCAGACTTTTTTGCTTTTACAGGTATTCCCAGATGAAGGATGATGATTATAGATTTTGGTCTCAAACAGCCCAGGACATCATGACAACTCCTGCCAAATTTGTTTATACAGATGAAACTATAGAAAAGACAAAACAAAGCCTTACGAAATACGGGATTAATGCCCTTATAGTACTAAACAAAAAAAAAAATCTGGCAGGGATTATCACCCGTCAGACAATTGATAAGGCCATCTCTCATGAGATGGGATCAGCCAAGGTAGGAGATTATATAGATGAGGAACCATTTTATGTGACCGCAGAGACTCCTCTTGATTCAATAAAAAAGATAATCCTTGATATAGACCAGAGACTTCTACCCGTAGTTGAAGATAAAAAAGTTGTTGGAGTTATAACCCGTACCGAATTGCTGAGCATGTTTTATCAGTACCAGATGGGACGAGATCATCCCAATATACCTGAAAATCAAGCAATAATTCCTTATAAAAAAAATATCAAGCATTTATTAGAAAAAAGATTACCTGAGAAAATAAAAGTTATTTTAACCAAGATAGGAAAAGTAGGGGATAAGTTACATTTTAATGTCTACGTTATCGGAGGATTCGTCAGAGATTTAATATTGGACAAAGAAAATTATGACGTTGATATAGTGTCTGAGAAAAATGGTATATTGTTCGCAGAATATCTAGCCGATGAAATGGGTGGTCAATTAAAGACTTACAATAAATTTGGGACAGCCACAGTTATCTTCTCTGAAAATTTTAAGATAGATATCTCCACAGCCAGGACTGAACATTATGTGCATCCAGGTGCGTTACCTACTGTGGAGATGAGCTCAATTAAGCAGGACCTTTATCGTCGAGATTTTACTATAAATGCCTTAGCAATCGCTTTAAATGAAAGAACATATGGGACGCTCCTTGATTTTTTTGGAGGTCAAAGGGATATTAACAATGGGATAATTAAGGTATTACATAGCTTTAGTTTTGTTGAGGACCCTACTCGGATATTTAGGGCTATAAGACTTGAACAACGTTATGGTTTTAATATCGGTAAGCACACCTTAACCTTAATTAATAACGCAGTAGGCATGAATTTCTTAGATAGTCTTTCAGGAACCAGACTTCTAACAGAATTACGACTTATATTTGAGGAATCTGATCCATTAAGCCCTATAAAAAGAATGGCAGGATTAAATGTCCTAAGAGTTATACATCCTAAAATTCAATTAAATGATGATACGTTAGGGTTACTTGAGAATATAAAAAATGTATTTATGCAATACAAGTCAATGTTTCAACATAAAAAATACCTTGTGTGGTTAGTTTATTTGCTTGGAATTATTGATCAACTTACTATAGAAGAGATAGATGAGGTTTGTAAAAGATTACTTTTAGCCAAAAAATATGCTAGAATTCTTAAAGAGGGGTGGAGTTCATCAAGACAAGTGCAAGAATATTTAGGAAAAAATAGCGAAGTAAAAAAAAATGATGTTCTCATGTTAATGCATCACCTCTCATCAGAGACTATTTTATTTATTATTGCGAAGACTAAAATAAAGATAAAATTAGAATTATGAATTATGAAGTATGAATAAAAAACTAATAACAAAGTACATTAAAAGTAGAATAGATCGTAATTAGTTATAAAATATTACTTTTGCGATTTTTGGGAATTGCATCTTCTTTTGTAACTTAATGAATTATAATTGGTAAATACGCTGAATAATTATATTTATGTCTATAAATGATTTAAATTTTTTGTTCATCATTCATAATTCTGATTTCATCATTCCAAAAAGGGAGTTAATAAATGTCCTCTGTAGCCGTGCTTAAGACAACACCTCAGACAGTATTAGATGATTATAGAAAACTTTTTAAAATGGCTGATCTCGAAAATCATCTGGACAAATCAAAACCTGTCATTCTTAAAGATAACATCTCCTGGCATTTTCCTTATCCTGGGGCTAATACTACACCATGGCAACTAGAAGCTGTTATTATGGCTCTTAAAGAATCTGGATATAAAGATATTATCTGTGTTCAAAATAAGACAGTGGTCATTAATCCTTATTTAGGAGAAAGGCTTAATAAATATACTGAAATATTTCAAAAATACAATATACCAGTGCTCTTTAATTTTAAAAAAACTGACATGAAATGGTCTATTTATAAGCCAAAAGCCGAAATGTTAGTCTTAGATAAAATATTTCCAAAAGGAATACTTATCCCTGATTATTTTCATGGGAAAAATATCGTTCATCTTCCTACTGTTAAGTGTCATATCTATTCAAGTACTACAGGAAGTATGAAAAATGCCTTTGGCGGTTTATTGAATACAAAACGTCATTATACCCATTCAGTAATCCATGAGACCTTGGTAGATCTTCTTAATATTCAAAAGGAGATACATGCCGGCATTTTCAATGTTATGGACGGGACAACCTGTGGGAATGGGCCAGGGCCAAGGATTATGAAGCCTGAAGAGAAGGACTATATCTTAGCTTCTGGGGATTGTGTTGCTATTGATGCAGTAGCCGCTAAAATGATGGGTTTTGATCCGATAAATGATTTAAAATTTATTAGATTAGGACATGAAAAAGGACTAGGTTGTGGAGACATTAATAAGATTAAGATTATAGGTGAAGATATAAAAGATGTTAATTTTAATTTTAGTGTCGGAGCTACTTGTGCCTCAAAGATTGGACAGGTAATGTGGTTTGGACCTTTTAAGTTTTTCCAAAAGTTATTTTTTCATACCCCCCTTGTTTATCTCTTTATTTTTGGATCATATGCCTATCATGATCTCTATTGGTATAATTTTACAGGTAAAAAGGTTGTCAGAAATTGGATGGAGACAACTAAATGGGGAAAGCTCTTCAAGAGTTATCCTGGGACTGAGGAGATATCTTAACTCGGGTGTCAGTTTATTATCACACCCGAACTAGAAATGTATATCCCTAATATATAATTTAAAAATGCCGAAGTGGTGAAATTGGTATACACGCTAGATTCAGGGTCTAGTGGGCGCAAGCCTGTAGGGGTTCGAGTCCCCTCTTCGGCACCATTTTTATTCAATGAGTTAGGTTGATATATTAACCCACCTCTGTGAATGTTAACCACCTTCTTGCTAACGCTTTTGCTAACTTTTGCAAAATATTCCTCTAATCTTTCGATTGCATTTTTTAGGTCTTCTAAGTTCCACGTATTATATCTATTCCACATATCATCGCTTCTACCTTCTGAATGTCCAGTAATCTTCATTATGGTTGATTGATCTACCCCTGCCCTCCTCATGTGAGTTGTAAAAGAATGGCGAAGGTCATGGAAGATAAAGGCATTCTCCTTAAATCTTCCCCAAGTAAGATCAGCCTTTTGGAATGCACTCTCTAATGCGGTTCTAATATCCTTAATCGGTTTACCTCTATATAAACATATCCTATCAGTAGTAATATTTATTGGTAACTTTTGTAGAAGTGCTAAAGGCGTACCTGCTAACCTTCCTGCTAACGGTACAATCCTTGGCTCATTGTCCTTTGTATCTTCAGCATTAAGTTTAATATAAGGGATAATAGGATGGTTGAGGATAATCTTACTTCGAGTTAAGGTTAAAATTTTATCAAGCCTCATCCCTGTAAAAAAGCCAAGCGACCAGATAAGTTTTACATGGTCTGCTAAATTATCTAAGACTAAATAGAATTGGTCTAATTCATATATTTGATTTCTTTTATTCGCATTGCGTTTAAGTAACTTATGAACTTTGCGAAATGGTCTTATTGAATTACCACTAATTTTGTCATTATCAATTGCCTTTTGGGTCATTGCCCTGGCTGCACCAACCTCTTGATCGATTGTCGATTCTGCATATCCTTCATTTTGCCTCTTTGCTTGTAGTTCTTCCAAGTCCGAAGGTTTTAAATCTATTACTTTAGTATCACCATACACTGAATTAAAACGATTTAGATTGATTTTAAGGGTCTCATAATACTTCATGCTCTTAACCTTTTCCAAGTTTATATACCACTCTGCAAGCTCACCGAATGTTACCTTTGCATCATCAATAATATCAAAAAATCTGTTCTCTCTTTTTTGTGTTCGTCTCTTTGAATCAGCATCTTGCGCTTCATCAATCGAGCATCCCACATATTCCCACTTTTGCTTACCCTTTACCCTAGTAACAATCCAATAGCGTACCTTCTGAGAGCGCTTCTGCTTTCTTAAATCTTCACCACAGGAAACACAATAAACGTTTTTAGTTTTTTGTCTTCTATGGCAAAGGGGACATTCAGCTAAAATTGACATATAAACTCACCTTAGGTTATTTTTTTATTCATGCGTCATCACTGAGTCAATTTCTATTAGCTTGACGTTCCTTAGTTCAATATTTTCCAATGTAACAGGAGTATGATAATTAGAATGGTATTTCCATTGAGATATTATCCATTCATTGAATAATTCTATATTAACTAAAGTGCCATTCTCTTCTATAGTATTACTTAAGATACTAGCGATATCCTCATTAGATAAGTTGTTTTTTTGTAATATTTTTTTCAGGCTATTAACATCATTTTTTTTCATATAATTCAGGCTAATGCTTTATTATGTTAGAGATAGTTTTATCCATTTTGTGTGGCTGTAATTCATTTTTTTATTCTCTTCAGAATCCATACAAGAAATCCTAATGCTCTTTAGGTCATTGCATTATTAAATCAGTAAATAAGATGTTACTAATTTTACCTGAGCTTAAATTCTTATTAATAAATTCTAATAAGTCAGCCTTTAATTTATTCTTACCCTCTTTAGTTAAGAGTTCTTTTCCTGTTTTTTCACTTAAAGCCATTTTAAAACCATCTAAAATTACAGGTTTCTTTTTACTAATCTCAGACTCTACCTCTTCAGAATTAATTTCTAATTGTATATTTATTTTTAAGAATCTACTTCCATAAGTACTTTTTATAGTAGCAATTATAGGGTCAAGTGAATAGTAAACGGGGTAGGAAACTTCTTCTCTTTTATTAGATGCTTCTTCTCTTTTAATTTCCCGTCCTGTATAATTATTTATAATTAAATATGGTCTAATCGAAGTAATCTTTTTTATAGTTTCAAAAGGTATATTTTTCTCTGTCTTATCTTGATAGCTATTTAATTCACCTGGATTTAAGGTACATCCTTTACTTTCTAATTTATCTAAAACAAAACCATCTTTATCAACAAGCTCAAATTCAAAGTAAAAATAAAAGGAGATATCAGATGCCTTACCTATTTCTGGCCTGGGAATGTTAAACTTTTCTATTTTTACATCTATCTTATATCCTAGATATGCTCTTTTTCCCCCTTCTTTAACAGGTAAAAATTTTGCTTTGCCTCTTATTAGAGAAATTTCTGGTATATCTAAAATCATTCGATCTAAATAATCTAATTTATGAACGACACTACTTTTTTCTCCTTTTAAATTGATATCTCTAAACTCAATCCATTTACCAGGTATCCTTGATTCAAATGAATGAATTATAAGTATAGTAGCTAATGAACTAATAATCATTGCTAACAATAAATGCCAAACTTTTAAATTAATTTTCTGCATAGTTTTTTTACCTACCTTCCTATTCCATCCCCTTGGCACTGTTTCAGTTAAACAGAATTCATTTTCCCCCATATTTATTGGGTTTACAAAAATTTTGCTAAGGTGAGGTTTAATATTACCATAAGGACTGTAAAAAACAAATGGGGAATTATGGTCTTTTTGTTAGAAGTAGTGATATTTATATCAGTACATAAAGCGATAAATTTCAGGGTGTTTGGGGGACAGAGTTCCCCAAGTTAAATAAAAAATAATAAATTAAAACGGGTTTTTTTTTTGATCATAAATAAATTGTAGAAAAAAAAAGAAAATACTGCTATCCCCTACTAATTTAATTAAATTAAGACTGAAAGAGAATACTAAAAAATTGTTTAGACAAATGGGAACATGTTAGCTGAGGAGGCATCCTTCATTTAGGCCAAAAATAATTTACACTTTTTTTTTAGCTTCACGATTAACCTGATTTACTTGTTTTTTTGTTTTTAATCAGGTAAATCAAGAAGTAATCGTGAAGCTAAATATTATTTTGCTTTAAACTTAAATAAAAAGTGTAAACTGGTGAGTGAAGGATGCCTCTGAGGCCAGCTTGAATCCTCTTGACAAAAATTATCTATATGTCATACTAAGTTTAGTTTTTTGGGTTAGATTAAATTTTTAAGGATATAATAAACAAGTAACTATATGGTGTCCTTATGATAAATTTCAAAATATTTCAAAGAAATTTTGCTGATATCCAAGACACTGTTGGCAAATTTATGCCTAACTCTGTTAAGGATATGTTAGAAAAGAATATTTCTGATACTATCAAGGCAATTGCTCTTGAATATCCATACATTGACAGTGATTATAGGGATACTTATTACAATGATTTTTCAAAGAGATTTGCATATTTTGATAGAAATTCAGTACGGTTACATCTTTTTTCAAAGGGATTAAACAATATCGACGACATTACTCCTTTAAATTTAAAAGAGTATCAAGATAATTACCTAGGTTTTATTACCTTAAGAGATACAAAGGTATTAACAATTGGGAGATCGTATATTAGCCCTAAAGCAAAGAAAAATTTTTCTATAGGATTTTACGCATTAACGAATTATAAAGTGCATTTAAAAGGAATTGAATTTAAGGTCGAAGCATTCCCCTGGATGCAACAAGATGCCAATGTTTCAAGGTGCGCTCATGTAGCTATTTGGAGCGTCGTTCGTTATTTTAGTGAAAAATATCACTACTACCCGCACAGGACTCTATATCAGGTTACAAATTTATTAACAAGTGAAACAAGGAAAAGCCCATCCAAAGGCGTTACAGTGGAGCAAGTTGCTCAAATATTAGCAAATAGTGCCTTTTATCCTGAAATATATTTGAGGTCTTCTGTAGATACAAAAAGGGAAAAAAAGTTTGACAGATTTCTCTACACCTTAGTTGAATCTGGAATACCTTTTATAGCAGGCCTTACTCAAAAGACGCACGCCTTTGCAGTTATAGGTCATGGAGCGTTAAAAAAGGCGTCTGGGACAAAAGGGTTTAATGGGGTTATTGATTCATTTCACTTACTAGATAATCTTATTGTTTCTGATGATAATTTTTTCCCATATACAAGAGTATCTAAAGAGACCGAAGCCGTTACTGATGAAGGCTCAATCTATCAATATAAAGACATTGATGCTATGATTATCCCTTATTATGAAAAGATGTTTTTAGATATCTATTATCTTTACGATCTGCTTTTACCAACACTAGAGAGGTATTATTTAAAATTAAATTCAACTAATCAATGTTTCATTAGAAGGGTCTTATTGGCTTCCTCTAAGTCTTTTAAGCTTTTTATTAATAATAATAGCTCCGATAAGGTCTATAAAGAAATAACAACTAGTTCTGCTATGCCAAAATTTGTATGGATAATTGAGTATGCTGTGCCTGAAAATTTTGATAAAAAACTAATAGAATATCGAATAGTCATAGATGCTTCTAGCCTAAATTTTGATGAGAATGTATTTATTAACATAAAAAT